>CAUYTX010000242.1:0-2311 GCA_963575665.1 Gammaproteobacteria bacterium
ACTACGGATGTTCATACCGCTTTTAAGACAATGAACCGCGAAACTATGACGAAAGGTATGAGGATGTAGCTCTGAATAGTGATAAACAATGTTCCGTATCTGTCTTGTAGATAACGGGAATATCTTATCATCCACGTTGAGTTGATCCCCGAAAAGCAGGAGAAGATTCCTTAAATCGTTTTTAATGGGTATTACACGGTCTTTACCGCCTTTACCCCCACGGATGATGATAGTATCAGTCTGGATGTCCTTTTTGCGTAGGTTCGTTATTTCCTCGGCTCTCATGCCTGTCTGCCATAGAACTGTGAGGATGATGTGATTACGCCTTCCGTGTTTCCCTGTATCGTGGTTTGCTTTGTCAATAACAACCTCGATTTCCTCTTTACTGCAATATTTCGGAAGTTCTTTTGGCGTGTTATCAAACTGTTTCATAGGCAGTATATGGTATAATCATCCTAGTATTTAATATTTCCTCTTTTAAGTAGAATAGGAAATTACCATTAACTTTTTACAGGACTTCATGGTTTTAAAAACCAGTATAAAAACAAAATTAAAGAAAAAGAAGAACTCACCATGTCATTTCATTCAGTCATACGCTAAGACCGCATGGTCAATCGTTGAACAGTCCGTATCTCTTACTTATCTCCCAGCAGGCATCCAGACGTTTTCCTACCGCCTCGATCTCCAGCCTCATCCGTTCTGTCTCCGCGTCTTCCTGCTCCCAGAACCCCAGCCCTTCTTTCCATTGTTCCCATTTACGCACTGCTTCTTTACGTTCCTGGTCTACTTGTTCTTTCTTCCGCATCAGTTCCTTTTTAGCCTCACTTCCAGGCTCAAGGGTGAACTCGAATGCATCCATGAACCCATTTGCCCGTCTATAATCAAGGAGGTTCTGAGCGTTGGCATAACTGATATTAGCAAGATCTAGGTATTTGTATCGTTCTTGGCCTATTTTGTGGGTCGCCCCGCTGGTCTTGATGTCCATGTTATATCTCCAGTGTCAAAAAAGCGACTAATATCGCGATGATTAATAGATATACCCCATCGATCAATGAGAACATCCTAAGCCTTTCTACTTTTTCTTCAACATTCAATGTCTTCCATCGTTTCATATTCACATACCCCATAGGAGATATCCTATCCCGATCCCGATACTGACAAATATCAGAAAGACGAAGAGAACGATGAACCCTTCTCTTCGTCCTATGCTGACATTAAGTACAGAAGGTGAAAGCTGTTTCTTATACATCTTAGAACAACCCTATCTGTTTCAACACATACACACCAATAAGAGCAGCAGCGCCAATAACAACCATGATGAGGATATATTTAATCCAGGCAGGATCCATCTTCTTCCCGATAGTCGCCTCAAGATACCCCTCGACCTTCTTTGCTTTACAAAGCTGAGCCAGGTTCTTCGCAGAGCCACGCTTCATGAAACGCTCCATATCAAAAGGACTTATCGTCTCACCCGCGATCCTGTTATTCCAATATGCGATGAACGCGTCATAGAACCGTGGGAAATCCACCTTCTCATAATCCATATAGGTGACCTCGTTCTTCACAAGGTCTATCTCTCGAATCTCAACCATAATTATTTTTCTCCTAGTAGTTTCTTAATGAGTTCTTCTTTCTCCGCGGCTGTCATCCTTGGTGTCTCCGGTGTTTTCGCAGCTTCAACTTTCTTCTCTGCTCCCGCTTGATTTTTCGCAGGAGTTTTATGTCTTCGATGTCCAAACTCATGGTTCACCCTCTTTATCTTAAAGCTATCGATCAGTTTCTTCGCAGCATGTGGCTGTTCATGGGTCATGTTCCAGTAGATGTTCCCCATGCGTTCCAAATAGTATGCTTTCAGTTCTTTTTCTTTCTCCGGGTGCATGTTCGGGATGTTCAAAACATTCCGAAGATCATCACTATCATCAAAACCCATCTCATACAACTGTTTCGTCAAAGGCCAATGATGAGGATCAGGAGTATAATTCAGATTCTCCAATCCGAACCGGACCTTCTTCTTACCCCAGAGGAACACCGTCCCCTTCCCGATATCCTCCAACAAACCGATATACGGGTTCTCAAGGAAAGACTCACCGCTGAAGATACGCTTAAACAAAAGGGGTCGGATGATGCCATCCCTTCGTATAAAAGGTACAACTGCTGTCCCAGCAGGGATATTATCAAACAACCACAGGTAGGAGGCATGCAGTAACTATGGCGAACATACGAATGATGGCTGGCGTATTAGCTGGATCAGGCTTCATGATTTTCATCATGGCGAAGATAATACCATTCCTTAGTCTGTTCTTTTTCGACT
>CAUYTX010000243.1:0-2296 GCA_963575665.1 Gammaproteobacteria bacterium
ATCAAATAAATACAGTGAGTTAGCCTTTTTTCTTACGTCGAACTCAGGTTAATTAAATCTGTTAGTGCTGGGATAATTCTTGTTTTAGACCAAAAGAGAAGGGAATGGGTAAAAACTCCATAAATACATGGTATCAAGAAGCTTTCCAATGCCACACAAAAGGCGATCTGGCAGGCGCAAAAACCTTGTATCGACGGATTCTTTCGAGTTCCCCAAAGCACGCCCAATCTCTTTTTTTACTGGGTACCCTAGAGAGTCAGTGCGAACAGATTGCAGCCGCAGAGGGGTATTTAAGAAGAGCACTCGCCCTGCGTCCGGATTGGCCAGAAGCCCTTAACAACTTGGGATTGACCATTTCCAGATTAGGCCGTTACGATGAAGCAGAACCATTACTTCGTCGTGCACTCGCCTTATCCCCAAATTATCCTGATGCGATGCAAAATCTTGCGGGGGTACTGGATGAAAAAGGAGAAATTGAAGACGCCATCAATTTATATCAACAATTACTTATCCTCCACCCTAATAGGGCGAATGCCCACTACGGTCTTGGGCTTTCCTTAAAGCGTCTACAACGCCTAGAAGAAGCGGCGCGTAGTTTTGAACGAACCATTGAGTTATCCCCAGAACATTTTGACGCTTGTAATAACTTGGGGGCCATGCTCAAAATTCTAAATCGTTTAGAAGACGCGGAACGATGGTTACGCCGCGCCGTAGAGATCAATCCTAATTTTCACGGAGCTACCAACAATCTCGCAGCCACCCTACAGGCTCAAGATCGTCTTTTGGAGGCACTAGAACAGTACGATCGAGCATTGACTTTAGATGCCGAGAAGTCGTTGGTGCAATGGAACCGTGCCTTTATTCTATTGGCTCTAGGCCGATTAAAAGAAGGGTGGGCTGCCTACGAATGGCGGCGTCCAGTTTATGAATGGGAGGCACTACCTTTTCCGGAGTGGGATGGAACTTCACTCGCTGGCAAAACCATTTTAATCTTTACAGAACAGGGGTTGGGCGATGAGGTTATGTTTGCCTCATGTGCCTCTGACCTAATAGAGTGTGCAGCCCACTGTTTTATAGAGTGTGACCCGCGTTTAGCATCCATTTACCAACGCTCTTTTCCGAAAGCTACGGTCATTGGTGTGAAACGTGCAGATCGGGATTGGATTCAAAAACTCCCACCAGTAGATCTTCAAATTCCAGCAGGGAGCATTGCTCAGTTTTTGCGAACAGATATCGACAGTTTTCCGACCCGTCCGGGGTACCTCATAGCTGATCCAGTACAAGTGGAACGTTGGCGTATTCGTCTTCGCTCCCTTGGAGTTGAGCCGAAAATTGGCATTACTTGGCGGAGTGGCCTCACCCGTGAAGGACGGCACCGGAATTATAGTCGTCTTAGTGAATGGGGGGAGATCCTTCGCATCCCAGGATTAACCTTTATTAATCTCCAATACGACGAGTGCAAAGAAGAATTAGCAATTGCTTACCGATTGTTTGGAGTAAAAATACATGCCTTTTCAGAATTAGATTTGTTCAATGATTTAGACGGTGCTGCAGCTCTCACTTCTGCATTAGATTTAGTAATTGCTGCAGGAAATGCTGTTTGTGAAATTTCAGGTGCTCTTGGTGTATCTGTTTGGCGTTTAGAGGCCCATGGGCGGCCTTGGACTTCATTGGGTACACCCAATTTTCCTTGGCACCCAAAAATGAGAATTTTCCGCCAGAAAACACCCGGAGATTGGGCAGAAGTCTTAGCGCGCGTCAAAGAATCACTCTCTACTGGGTTAGATTTACCAAATCCACCCTCTTTTTATGCTGAAGGAGAGAAGAAAGCTCTTTTACTAAATTCGCCAGACTTAAAAGTTCTGGAATTAGAATACCGACAAGCACTTGCTGAGTCTCCAAATTCTCCAGAAATCTATAATAACCTTGCAAATGTCTTATTTGATGTTAGAAATTTTATTGAAGCAGAGAATTATTACCGAATTGCGATTTCCTTACATCCTAATTTTCCGGAAGCTCATTACAATTTAGCCAATGTCTTACATGAACGAGGTGAATATGAAGCCTCTGTGGCTGAGCAACGTGTTGCTATTGCTCTGCGTCCACGTTATGCAGAAGCCCACTGCAACCTTGGGCGCACCCTGCAAGAATTAGGAAAACTAGAAGAAGCTGAGAGCGAATTACGCCAAGCATTGGTATTAGCACCCAATTTGCCAGAAGTACATCACAACCTTGGCACATTGTTTCATTCAAAAGACCGTTTGGAAGATAGTGTCCTTTGTTATCAACAAGCTTT
>CAUYTX010000244.1:0-20189 GCA_963575665.1 Gammaproteobacteria bacterium
CGAAGTTGGTGATTCAGTAACTTGTATTGCTGATAATGATGGAGGTGATGAAGCAACAGTAGGAACTAGTTGGTTTGCATCACAAACAAATATGATACCTTGTACAGTAGCAGTATTAAGAACAGGAACAGATAATGATGATTTTGTAAGTGCAAAAACTCTTAAAGATCAGGGTCTTACATTTTCTGCAGCAACCATTCTTAATTTAGCAGGTGGTACTACACAGCAATTATCTTTAACAACTGCAGGTGCTACTAATGGTTTACTTATTGATGGTACAACAACTGGAAATGGTATTATTATATCTACTACTAGTACTTCTGCTATTCAAATTACAGGTACTTCTTCAGCAACTATTTTAAGTATAGAAGCAGATGGTGCTACTGGTTTAGGAATAACAAATACATTTTCTGGAACAACAATGATATTACTTAATGGTACAGCAACAAATGGTATTTCTATTACTGGTGCTTGTACACAAGGTATTTCCGTAACGGGAGCATCTACATCGGGTATTTATGTATCTGGTGGTGCGACACAACAAATTTCTCTTGCTACTTCGGCTGCACAAAAAGGACTATATATTGCCGGTACGGCTATTACTACCGGATGGGTTATTGATACGGTTTCTGCAATAGCAGACGCAACCACAAGGTGTTTAAATATTGCCTCTACTATGTCTACGGCTTTTACTACAGCCAAGGTATTGTATCAAGGTTATTTTATGCATACTTCTCATGGTTCGGATGTTACGGGTGCAACAGTTAATGGTGTTACAACTTATTTAGATAATACTGCTTTAAGTAAGATTTCTTATAATGGGTTTAATTCAACATTAGCAGGAACATATACCGCCGGCGCAGGTGCTCAGGCAATAGCGGGCTTTAATATGGTTCCCACAATAACTATAAATTCAGCAACAACAACATTATATGGAATAAATATTGATATTAGTGGCGTAACACGTACAAGTGCTGTTGCCATTTATGCAGGAAGATTTATTACTACAACTACATCAACATCGGCGATTTTAGCAAGCAATGGAACAAACACGGTAGATATTTGTAATACTACTAACGCCATAAATATTTCAGGAACATCCACAAATGGTATTCTTATTGGTGGAACATTGACCACAGGTATCTCAATTGGTACATGTATTACAGGTATTTCCATAATTGGAGCATCTACATCGGGTATTAGTATATCTGGTTCCGCAACACAACAGTTGCTTCTTACAAGTACGGCTGCGGAAAAAGCACTGACAGTTACTTCTACGGTACAGACAGTAACTCCGGTGACAGTAGCATCAACAAGTGCTATATCATCTGCTGCTTACATTACAGCAATAATATCTGATTTAACCGTAACTGGTGCATCAGGCGTAAATATGATTGAAGCAAATCAGTTTATTGTTAATTCAAATGTGCAGACAGGAAACTGGATTAATGCTGTGCTTGCAAAAATTGATTTTAAAACAGTAGGATATTCAACAGGAACCGCGGGTGTAGTGTGTGCTGAACTTGATATGCCTGGTGGAGCAGTTACTGGGGCAGCAGGAACATATTGTACTTTTGAATCAGAAATTAATCTACCTACAAATTATGTTGGTGGAGGTGTTCCAATAGAAGTTCTTAGAGCTTCTGTATGGGGGGCACAAGTAGCACAGTTTGATACATCGGGTGCTTTGTTTTCTATCAATGCTACTCTTGTTAGTGGTGCTACTAATTTCTGGTATGATCATGATGGGGCTGTTGGTGGCGATACTGTTAATCAATGGCTTAAAATTAGAATAAATGGTGTTGATAAATGGTTAGCCGTTTATGATGCAACTCACTAAATAATAATTGGAAGGGACTAATAATCCCTTCCTTTTATTAACAAAAATATAAAAGTCTAAAAAAAAGACTATATTTGAAAAATAAATAGTTAATTATTAAAAACTAAAAAAAATTAAAATTATGGAAAAATTAAAAAACAAAGATTTAGAATTATTACAAAAAGGTTTATCAATAGTGAATGATTGTTCTAAAGTTCAGAATGATGGTAGTATTATGAAATTCAAATATGCTGTATCAAAGAATTTGGATAAAGTGTCAAGAGAATTAGAACATATTAAAAAATCCTTGATAGAGACTTCTAAATATAAGGAATTTGAAATAAAAAGAAAAGAAGTTCAGGAGAAATATTGCAAAAAAGATGAAAATGGTAAACCACTTTTTAAAGTTAGTCAGAATCCAAATATAAAAGAATATGATTTTGAAGAATCAATACGTAATGAATTTGAAAAAGAAATAGAAATTGTTTCAGAACCTTATAAATCTATATTTGAAGATTATGAAAAATTGTTAAATGAAGAAGTTAAAATAGAAATTTATAAAATAAAACTTATTAATATACCAGAAGATATTAATCAAAATGTATTAAATCTTTTTACTGCTTTTGGTGTTATTGATGATAATGAGTGATAAATAAAAAAAAAAAATTAAAAAATTAAAATTATGCATAGAGTTAGTAAAATCCTTATAGGAAAAAATATTGCAAGAACAGGTACTACATTACATGGTGCAGGACAAGATGTATTAGATGGAGAAATATTTGTATTAGATAAAAATATGTCAATTGCCACAGCAGGTATGACTATATCAGATACAGATATTATTTATATTGCTCAATTTCTTGGAGATACAGTAAGTTATAAAACATTGGCAGTTCCAACAGGAATAACAGAAAAGAAAATGATTATTTCGAATCCTATTAAGGGTTCAAATGTAAAATCTTATATTGGAAAAGCATATGAATCACCAGTAGAAAAAGTTATAACAATAACCGCATCTACTCCAGTAATAGGACAGGAATATATTGTCAGAGTTGTTTATATTGATAAAGCAGGTGAAGGTTATGATGGACAAACTACACAAGAATGGAGATTAGTAGCCACTACAGCCGTAACCGCAACTCATTGTACTGCATTTGCCGCATTAATTAATTTAGATAGTAATAGTCGTATTACAGCAGCAGGTGTTGGTGGAACAATTACAATTACAGCAAATTCAAATAACACAACAGAAAATTTAACAGATATTGGTCCTTATTTCCAAGCTAATTTTGAAGTAGCTTATAATACAGTTGTTTTAGACGTAACATCTTCAGCAGCTAGTTCTATTACTACATCTACACAGATGAAACATGGTACAGGTTCATGGAGACAGATTAGGGATATTGAAAGATCTTTAAAAGGAAATCGTGGACATTCTAATCCAGATCAATACCCAAATCCTTCTATAGAATCAACTTTCTATACAGTTAAAGGAACGAATTATGATCAGATTTCTATTGAACATGATGCAAGTTATGGTGCTGCTGATAATAATTATATTAAAGAAACAGGTTTGAGTACAATTATAGCAATTCCAGAACCCGCAGGTCAGACTGCTAATGTTCTTGGTGTATTGAATCCATGGATGGCTTCTTGTCCTGGTTCATTTGCTAATGTAGTATTGTAAGAGTGATATAGAAAGATATACTTAATATAAAATAAAATGAGTAACGAATTTAATAATAAAAAGATAATTAAGTTCGCATTAACTGCAGCATCTACGGGTGCTGTAGTTTCTGCAACTGGAATTTCTCTTACAGCAAATACTTTTACTAAAGCAACTCATGGATTAAAAACCGGAGATGTAACATCTTGGACAACATCAAATACATTACCAACTTTATCAACAGGTATAATGACTGTTGATACAGCTTATTATGTAATTAAGGTAGATGATAATACATTTAAATTAGCTACTTCTTATACAAATGCTATTGCAGAAACTAATGTAGATGTAACAGGTGTTGGTGTTGGAACACAGACTTTTAGAGAGAATGGTATTGGAGAAGTACATACAGGTATAATTATACCTGATAATGCAATGGTAACTAGTTTGATAACTAATGCATTAACAGCATTTACGTCAACAGGTGGTGGTGGTTCAACTAAGATATCTGTTGGTTTTGCTGGTATAACTCCAATTTCAACAGTAGCATTTGATCACGCAACCTTAACTGGTATTGATCAATGGATAACAACTACTCCATTATATACAACATCAGAAGCTGAATTGATTATAACGGTAGCAACTAATGCATTAGCAGGTGGAGTTTATGATTTATGGATTGAATATAACATTTAAAAAAATTAAAATTATGTCGAGTGAATTTAAAAATAAAAAAATAAATAAGTATGCTTTTACGGCGGCAACTACAGTTGCCATTGTAAGTACTACTTCTCCTATAAGTCCCACAACTGGTGCGGTAAGTACGATTACAAAAACTGCACATGGGCTTAAAACAGGTGATGTTGTTAGTGTTGTAACAGGCACTACACTTCCAACAGGATTAGCTGCTGATACAGCTTATTATGTGTATAAAGTAGATGATAATTCATTTAAACTTGCAACTACATGGGCTTTGGCTATTGCAAGTACACCAAATGTTGCAATTACAAGTCAAGGTACCGGAACGCAGACTTTTAGGAAAAATGGTTATGGAGTATGTCATACTGGTATTTTTCTTCCAGATAATGCTTTGATAACATTAGCAACTACTAATCCATTAGTAAATTTTGCATCAACAGCAGCTACTATTTCTATTACTTGCAATGCACAAGATATTAAAACAGCAACAGCTTATAATAATGGTGCTTGGACTGCAATTACGAATCATATTTCAACTACTCCACTATATCTTACTGCGGAAGCAGAAGTACTCATTACAATTGCCGGTGGAGCAACTGGAGCATTAACAGCAGGGACATATGATTTATGGATAGAATATAATATTTAAATCTACTACTTAAAGAAGATAAGGAGGTTAAAATCTCCTTGTCTTTAATAAGTATAAAAAATTAAAAATATGAGTATACAAGATATACCTGTTGTTAATACGTTAATATCTGCTTCTCAAAATTTAACAAATGCTTTTGCAAATTTAGGAAGTACTATAAATGTAGGAGATGCAAAGGAATGTGTTTTATGGGCAAAAGTTGATATAGGTACAAGTACAAATGTACAATTCAAGATATGGGGAAAAATAGAAGAAGATAGTACTGATTTATATGAATTTCCAATTAAAACTATTACTGCTTCTCTTATAAAAATTGAAGATGAAGTAGTAGAATTAAATGTTAATGTTGATCAGAATATAATGATAAGTTTTACAACTAATTATACTGTTCCATATATTCAAATACAAGTAAAAGATTCAGCAAGTGGAACAGGAGCAATAACAGAAGCATATTTAACTAAAATGTAAATTAATGAATTTATCATTAAGTTTTTGCCAAACAGATAATTGCAAGATATTAAATTTAATAGATTGTACAAATTGGAGAGGTTCTTCATATCAAATAGCAGATGTTACAGCAGTAGAAGTAACTATAACTTCATTAGGTAGTACAACGGGTGTCACTATAGACCTTATAGATATATTACAAGAACAACTTACAGGGACCGCATCTTGTACATTAGGAAGTAGAACCATAACAGGAGTAACAACGGTTTTTGTAGGTGAATTAATAGTAGGAGATAGTATTATTATAGGTGGTAATGATTATACCATAGAAAGTATAGAAAGTAATACATCATTAACAATTAAAGAATTTGCTAGGACAAATTCACCCGGTGTAGATATTTATGTTATAAATACTACATATGAGATTACATCTAATGATTTGGTAGGAACTCCTAATTTAGCAATTAGTGATGGTATATATAATATTTTATATACTGTTATTGCAGGAGGAGTAACTCATATATATGAATCTTATCAAACATTAATCTGTCAATCAGAATGTTGTATAATTACAAGATTTTCAGAATTGGCTGAAAATTATTTAACGAATCCTTGTGATGATAAGACTATTAATGATAATGTTATGACATATGCTATGTTAAAAAGTATGATAAGTTCTTCAAAATGTGGATCTTCTACAGGAAATGCAAAAATTTTAGAAATAGTACAACAATTATGTCAATTTAGAAATGAAGGATGTAGTAGTTGTGATTAAAATATAAAGATATGAGTGGAACATGTGGAATATGTGGAACTGTTAATCCAAATTGTGGATCAAGTACACCAATAGCATTTACAGGTGGAACAACTGGAGCAACAGGTGCAAAAGGACCAGCTGGAGCAGATGGTACTCCAGGTATAGTTATTATACATAATGATTTAACAACAGTAGTCGTACCTGCTGGTTCTTTAGGTAATGTAGTTACAAAAGCAATAGATTTAACAAAATATTTATCAGCAACGGGAGATCAATTAAAAATAAAGACTTTAATAGTTGCTGATGCTTTATGTGATTTTGTACCAAGTTTAAGATTAGATACACAAGATATAGGTAGTAGTCAATTTTTCAGAGGACATATTAAGACTGTTTTAATGGAAAGTACTATAACAAGAGTAGCGACATCTGGTGCAAATAATATTGATATTGAGACATTTGTATATGATAAAGTAGGAACAACGTTAATGAGTAATACAGATACTAAATCCTTTTTTTATCAATATTCTAAAAATTTAACAGGTTTACTTACAATTGATATACATCTTTCATTTGGTATTGCAACAGCAGGTGGGAATCTTAATGTTATAAAATTTGTAGTATATTCACTCAAAAAAGTATAGTTATGATAACTAAATGGCAAGATATAAATATAACAGGTGCGGGAATATTTATTAATACTGAACATCAATATAATAATCAATATGTTCATGGATCGGTTAATCTAGGAGGAGTTCCATATACAATAACATCAGCAGTTCCTGTAACTGGATTAGAACATTTATATTTTTATAGTGCGACATTAACAAATGGAAGTGTATCATTCCATGGTACAAGTGTACCTGATGAATATTTATCAAAAAGATATTTAGTTCATAGTAGATATGATGGTACAGCTTGGCAAAATTATATATTACCAGATTTCAGTCAAACTAATATTATTAAATCAACACATATTATAGATTTAGCTATTACTACAACAAAAATTAATAACCTAGCAGTTACTTTAGGAAAGATGGCTAATCTCGCTGCAGCAGGTAGTATGATTTATGGAGGTATAGCAGGTGTTTGTACTGATTTAGCTATAGGAACAGCAAGTTACATATTACAGGTAAATGCAGGTGCTACTGCCCCAGCTTGGATACAAATGACAGGTGATGTAACTATAGCAGTAGGAGGAGTGACAACTATAAGTGCTTTGGCTGTACATGCTACTATGTTAAATACAGATGTATTAGGTAATGGTCTTGAAAATACTGCTGGTGCTGGAACAGCTATTAAGGTAAAAGTAACTGCAGGAACTTCTTTATCAGTAACTGCAAATGGAATAGAATTAACTAATGAAGTAGCGACACCACCTTTAGGAGCAGGATATTTTTATGGATATAATGGAGCAGCAAGAGGATGGTATTTATCTTCTGCTTATTCAACACTTCAAACTTGTTTTGATAATGTTGCTGGACATACTATAACTATAGCTAATGGAACAAACCATGGTGTAGTAATAACAAATAATGATACTACACATACTCCAAATCTATTAACTTTAATAAATACCGCAGCTTCTGCAAGTTTACAAATAACACAAAATAATAGTAATGCTATAATATCAATAGTAAGTAATATTAATGGATGTATAACTACTACAAATTCTTTATCTATATTAAATACTTTTTCTACTGGAGTAGCAGGACAACATATTAGTATAGTTGCTGGACAAACAGGACAAGCTAGTAATGATAGTACTTGTTTATATTCTGGGTTTAAGAGTTATCATAGTTTTGCTGTTAACTCGGTACATGGTGCTATTGGTTATGATTCACTATTAATAGGAATATTTAATCAAGCGACAACTCTTTATTATGCATATCTATTTAGACCTATAGTAACATTAAATCATGCTACAGCACAAATTAGGGGATTTTATTATGATGGAACAAGTATAATACATACTGATGGTTATGAATATGGTAATTTAATAGAATTTAAGGCATTAGTTGCAGGAGTACAACAAGGTATTAATGTTACATTTGATGGTGCTTCAACTGGATCAAGATATGGAATGTATGCTACTGGTATTTATAGTTATGGGATATATTTAACTGGAACATGTAACACAGATATCCGTTTAAGCAATGGAGCATTAATTCAGAATAATAGTGCAACACAATTAACGATAACAGAAACAACAACTATATTTTCAGAAAATATTCAAAATAGTGGTACTATAGTGTTTAATGGTACAACAACTTCATCTGGTGCTGGTGTTGTTGCTATAACTGGAGCAATACATGAAGTAACTGCAACTGGAGTGGGTGATGCATTAACACTTGCTAATGGTGCAGAGGGACAAGTATTAAGAATAGTATTAGTTGCTGATGGTGGTGGTGCAAATACAGCAATAATAACACCAACAAATTTAGCAGGAACAGATACTACTATTACACTTTCAGATACAGGTGATGCAGTTACAGTATTATTTACATCTGGAACGTGGTTTGTAACAGGAGTTTATGGAGCAATAATAGGATAATATGACACAACAGAGTTATATAAATTATATTGCCAATATACATTGTGGACTTACAAGTCTAGCATATAAATATTGTAATGATAGACAAAAAGGAAAAAAGGTAGCAAATGAAGAAATGAATAAAATTAAACTTCTTTCTGTATATCTTGATATTTTAGAAGGTTATACTTTACCACAGATAGAAGATACTATAAAGTCTGATTATGATTCTACAGTATTAAGTGCAATTTCTTTTGATGGAACATATACACATATTACATGTGCCTTAGGTAGTTTAGTTACAAATATAACCACAGGAGATTCTTGTGTCCTTTTGTTTAAAGGAGTTTATTATCAAGCTACGGTAAATTCCTTCACCTATTCAGCAGGTGATACATTAGTAGTAATATATATAACAGGAGATTATTCAACAATAATCACTGCCGGATTTGGTTATTTAAGTCATTATAGAGATAATACACTTGATAGTGATGAAGAGTTAGTAAAGAATTGCTTAACCCCAGATCAAATGAAATGTATTGCAAATCATATAAATCATATTTGTTCTGTTAGTTATTCACCAGATTTTCTTTTAACTACAAATGCATGAAATTTGGAATAGGAGGAATACCAGTTTTTGGAGTATCTAAACCCAATTATGAGTTTGGAGTAAGTAGTCCTACGGCATCTGGTGATGTTCCATATTCAAGTTATCCAGAAGAAGCTTTATTATATATTACAAATTCATTAATTACTAATGATGTATATAAGACTGCTATTTGTGATTTTGTTGCAGCATTAAAAGCTAATTCACTGTGGGCATTGGGATATTTTTTGCATATCAATTTTGATGATTACGCAAAGTCAAAATTAAATTTATTCAACCCTGTTGATTCGGATGCAGCTTACCGACAGACTGAAGGCGGCACAGGTATGACTTATTCAAATGCGCTTGGTGCTTCATTTCATACAACAGGATATTTCAATACACATTTCAACCCTCACACTGATGCGGCGGTGAATGATTTTTGCATGGGGTTTGTAAAGACCGAAAATAATGACACAGTAATTTCAGGGGATATAGGAGCAGCGGCAGACCCAAGTATTGACCCATTTTATATTTTGGCAACATCACCCGATTATGGTGGTGCAACAAGGGGTGTGATTGGTTACAGGGGAACTGGTAAATATTTTTACAACACTCCATTAGCGAGTGAAACAGGTATATATAGCATTGGTTCAAACGCATCGAATAAATATATGTATAGAAGAAATGGCATAACTATAGGCGCAGATATTGTGAATTATTCTGATCCCAGACCAAACTTGAAATTGTTTGTTGGTTCTATAAACTATATTGGGTCTCCGACAGTTTGTATTAATGGAAGTATAAAAATTTCTTATGGATTCAAGGGGCTAACAAGGGCGCAACATGAGATACTTGAACTTGCCCTGTATGATTTATCTGTTGCGCTGGGTGTAACTTTCCCGGCTATTACCCGTGCTAACTTTGTGCCAGCAACAACACCTACGCAGGTTTATGGAATGGGCGAAAGTATCATAGAAGGATATTTTGCGACAGATAGGGCGGTTGATGCGTACTTCCCACAACTGATGACGGCGAAAGGATGGACAGGAACGAATCTTGGAGTACAGGCAACAACATTAATATATGCGGGTGTCGGAGATGATTCGCTTTATGATCTATTAATAATTGGTGATACTGATGGAAATTATGCAAACGTTCCACGTAGAACAAAGAATAATAAATATATAATTATTGAACATGGAATCAATGATTGCGCTTTTGAAACAGCATTCCCTGCGACATTTAATCCAACAACATTCGGAACGGCATGGGATGATATTATTAATAAACTTGACTTGCTTGGGTGGTCTGGCAGTAATGTAGTTGTAATTGGTGAGAATCATGTAAAACCAGCTGGATGGACATTTTATGGAACCACAGAAGCAAGGTATCAAGATTTTGTTGCAGTAACTCAAGCTAAATGCACGGCACAGGGATATAAATACGTATCGATTAAAGCGGCGCAGTTAGCGGGTAATAATTTCCATGATGATTTCCATCCTAATGATTTAGGACATGATGATATTACAAACGATTTAATTACAAAAATATGAATATCTATATAATCTTAAAATATTTTTTATGTATTGCAATTATTGCAAATGGCTAAACAGGATAGAAATATACCTAATGGATCAACTGCTTATGATAGTAAGTTCGAAAAGACTTCTCATTTAGCTGGAGATTCTTTATTATTAGGGACCTATCCTCCTTCCTATTATCTTGACGCTTCTAATTTATCTAATTTTCATTCTGTTCTTATAACTGACCCAACTATTATTTCTTTGATAAATAGCGTGGGTACTGGTGTAACTTCTTGGAATTCAAGGACTGGCGTTGTAATACCTACTATAAATGACTATACTTGGGCACAGATAAATAAAACAATATCGAATATAGTGGACATTACCACAAGAAGTCATTCTTCTTTACAGAACCTAACAAATGATGATCACACACAATATAGTTTAGTTACTGGGACTAGGGCGTATACAGGAATAGTAAGTTATTCTATTCATCCTGCATTTTTAACAGATACCCAGATAATAGATAAAAAATACGTAGATGATTCAATTATAACTCTTTCATCATCTCTTCCTTTGACATATCTTCTTTTAGATCAGACTGTTCCACAAACAATTATAGGTGGTGCGCCAATATTTAGTGCTGGACTTTTTATTACTGGTGGTTCTGGGTTGGATATAGAAAACGGACAAACCATTCAGGTATTTGATGCAACTAATACAAAATGGTTAAACATATACCATGATGGGACAGATGCTTATATATTCGCAAGTGGTGGTGGGATAAGGATTCCAAATGATATTGTAACAATAGGTGATGGCGGTTATCTTGTTATTCAGTCAGCAGGGGATGATAAGAACATTACCATTAAGCATAATGATACAAATGGACTTATAACATCTTCAGATGGGACTATTTCTTTTGACAATGAACATCTTATAACAACTGGTAATATAACTGCCTTTACGGCTAAATTAACTGCTCTTACAGATGGTTATGTACCTTATCATGTATCAGATGCAACAGGGTTGGCAAATAGTGTAATACAAGCAGATACATCTACCGTTGGAATAGGGGTTGCCCCAAATAGCGCAATACGATTATTTCTTGAATCACTAACAATATCCGCTACTGGTTTTGGAGACGGATTATATGTAAGAGATCCAATAAGAGTTGTAAATGTCAATGAAACTAATTGGTTTACAACGGCACAGATTGATAATAATGCTTACACCATTAATACAGGGATAACTGATGGTGGATATAGGCATGGATTAGTAATAGCCGGGGCGGCATATCAACCGGATTTTAAAGGCACTTTATCTGACCAAAGGGGGATAAGAATCTTACATGGAATTATTAGTAGTAATGCTTCTGCTATAATAACAAATTCCTATGGGTTATATATTGATTCTTATAAAACAACAGGGACTGTTACCAATATGTATGCCATATATCAGGCAAGTAATTTAGCGAGTAATTATTTTGCAGGAGTTATAACAAGTCCTAATTTCATTAGCAATATTGCTCCAGGAACACAACCTTATGCCTGTACGAGTACCACTTTAAATACAAATCTAAATGCCGATCTATTAGATGGTCAACATGGAGCTTATTACGCGGCGGCATCAACGGTATATTGGTCTGAGGTTGGTGGGATATTAAGTCCCGTAACGACAACAAATTCAGTAAATATAGCGACAGGTGAAGCGTATATGCAAAATAGCGCCAACCTATTAAGGATACCGCCATTATCATTAACAAGTATTTGTCTTGGGAATTCGGGTAATGCGACAATGACCGGAGTGGAAAACTTTTTGATGGGCAATAGTGCGGGTGCATCATTAACGGATGGCACTTATAATACTGCTATTGGCGTAAGTACATTAACAACATTAACGGTTGGTGATTATAATGTAGCCATTGGCTCATTAGCATTACAGTTATGTTTAGATGGAAATAATAATGTAGCGATTGGAAATGGGGCGTTTCAAAGAGTATCTTCTGGTAGCACAAATGTTGGCATTGGCGTTGGCGTATTTTATTATATAACTACACAAAGCAGTAATACTGGAATTGGTCATAATGCCGGATTTTATAATGCCAATGGCACATTTAATACATTTGTTGGTGTTCTTGCTGGTTATGGTGCAAGCACAAAATCAAATTCTTATAATACATGTATAGGTGGATGGGCTGGTAAGGCATTAGATACTGGAAGTTATAATGTTATGGTTGGATTAAGTGCTGGAGTAGCAAATACAACTGGTGCGAACAATACATTTATTGGTTATAAGGCGGGATTTTCAAACACAACGACATCAAGTTCTGTTTTTCTTGGTTATTATGCCGGTTATTACGAAACCACAGCGAGTACATTTTTTATAGATAATCAAGATAGGACAAGTGCGGCGTTATCACGTACAAATTCTTTAATGTATGGTTCATTTAATGCGACCGTGGCAAGTCAGTGGCTTACCATTAATGGAAATCTTGGTATAAGTACTGCATCCCCAACGGCAAGATTACACCTTCCGGCTGGGACTGCGACAGCATCAACAGCTCCATTGAAATTTACATCAGGAACATTACTGGCAACGCCAGCAGCGGGTGTAGTGGAATTTTATGATGGACGTTGGTATATTACAGGAACCGCAAAACAAAGAGTAATAGATAGAACGGGTGGGGTGATTGTGGCTACGACAACAGTAGCTAATACGACAACCGAAACAACTTTATGGACAGAAACTCTTTCTGCTAACGCCATGAAAGTAGGTCGTATTTATAAACTATTTTGTTGTGGGATTGCTGACAACAAATCAGCATCAGATGATATTACCTTTAATCTTTATTTTGGTGGGACTCTTGTGGGGACGTATAATCCTGCTATGGGAAGTATCTCCGCCGGAACGCACTGGGATGCACAAATAAATATAACAATAAGAACTATTGGAGTTGGAGGTACTTGTGCAGTTTGTACCATGATTCAGATTGGTACATTTAGCGATAAAACATCTTCGTTACAAGCTATTGACACAACTGCCGCCAATTCGGTTACATTAAAAGTCCAATGGGATAACGCTAACCCTGCTAATACAATAAGTATTTACCAAGGTTGGCTTGAACTTAAAAATTAAAACATTTTAAAATGGCGTTAAAATTAAAAAAAGTAAAAGACACATGCGGAAAAGAACATGATGAGGTTATTATGATATACCCTCCAAGTCAATGTGAAATAAGCGTATCTGATAATGGAATGATAACGATTATTACAAGACCATTAATATATTTAAATATGGCGGCTATTGAAAGCGGATATTCGTCTATGTCTATATTTCTTCCAAAGGAAAACGGCATTATACCAAATATGTTTTTATATAGTACAGACATATTACACGCAACAGAGGCGTTTACTAATCTCGATAATTATATGAAAACAGAATTATCGAATATAATTGGACTTGAAAATGTAGAAATATATGCATTTAAAGAAATGCAATTAAATAAATAAAAACAAATTATGAAATATTTTATATTAGAATTTTTAGATATTTTTAAATTAGAAATACAAAATACAAGTGCTAATTGTACTGCAGCCATAGGTGGAATAACATTGCCTATTATCTTATCTATTTCATGGATAGGAATAGTTGAAGTTATATTATATGGATTTATAGGTGGAGTATCAGCTATTATAGGAAGATTAATAGGAATATATATAATTAAAAAAATAAAGGATATATATAAGGATTACTTATTAAGAAAGAAATGTAAAAAATCTGATAATATGGATTTATATCATAGAATTAAACAAGTAAAAAGAAAGGAAAAGAAAAAATGAAATTTATAAAAGAAATATTTTCAAGTGAAAATAAAGGAAGTGCAAAAAGAGTTTTTGGAGCATTTGGTTGGTTATTTGCTTTATATATGATATATTCAAAAATACCTTCTTTAACAGAAACAGTATTATATATATCTGCTGCTTTGTTAGGATTAGAAACAATAATAAATATTATAAAAGGTTTTAATGTACCAAAAGAAGAAAAACCAAAAGAATAATGAGAAAATTAACAGTTATATTAGATCCTGCTCATGGAGAAGATGTAGCAGGTAAAAGAAGTCCTGATGGATTACATAGAGAATATAAATGGTCAAGAGACCTTATAAATAAATTTCTTGCACCTAAATTAGTAGCCAATGGATTCTATGTAGTTTGTACAAATACCACACAAAATGAAATAGGATTAATGAAAAGGGTTCATAATGCAGATGCAATACCGGGAAATAATAAAATTTTATTATCTTTACATAATAATGCAGCAGGAATGGGAGATAAATGGTATACTGCTCGAGGAGTTTGTATTTACACATCAAAAGGGACTACTAAATCTGATGACTATGCGACAAAAATTTATTATCAACTTAAAAAGGATTTTCCTGAACTTTCATTCCGATCTGATGTACAGGATGGAGATCCTGATTATGAAGAAAACTTTACTATTCTTTATACTAAATGCCCAGCAATGTTACTTGAATTTTTATTCCAAGACAATAAAGATGATGTTAAATTATTACAAGATGAAATTATAACTAAAAGATTATCAGATTCTTTAGTAACAATATTAATTAAAATTGATGAATTATTATGAAGAAATTGTATTTTATATTGATTTTAAGCGTTCTATTAAGTTCATGTGCTAATATGGACAAATGTACCAGATTGGTAAATAAAGTGCAGAGAAGGGGTTGTATTACGATAAATACCACTATTAAAGATAGTATTATAATAAAAGATAGTCTTATTGAAAGATTTATATCAATACCTAATCCTGCAGATAGTAGTCTTATAACTGCATTAATAAAATGTGATAGTTTAGGTAATGCTTATATTTCACAGATTTTAAATTATCAAACAGGCAATCATATAACTGCTTCAATATCAACAAATAATAATAAAACTATATCTTTTAAATGTAATGTAGATTCTTTTGCTGTATATACAAAAGTAAAAGATAGATACCTATCCAGCAATAGATTACGTACAGAAATTAAGACAATACAATTAGCACCTGAAAAGTATATCCCTGCATTTTTTAAATGGTGTACTTGGATATTATGGATTCTTGTAATAGGATTTATTATATGGAAAATTATTAAAATTTACTTAAAAGGACAAATAGGATGGCTATAACATTAAATAAATTAACATCAGATATTCTTTATTTATTAAGAGCAAATAAGGTTACACAATCTGAAACCTTATCAACAAAACAATTAGAATATCATATTCATAATAATAGAGCATTATGGATTAATAGAAAAATAAGTAAAAATGAAGATATTGGAGATGATTATTTTCAATATATTAATTGTATCGAATTAGAACCAGTTGATAAAGCTTTATGTCCTTGTACTATAACTGATGGTTGTCTTGTCTTAAGAACAACTCAAAAATTACCTGATTATGCTACAGAAGATTATTTATCTTTAATGACTATTGATGGGTCTCCTATACAAATAATGCCACCTGATAGAGCAATTTTTAATCAATATAGAAAATATGTTAAAAATACAAAAGTTGCTTATATCAAAGAAAATTGGCTTTATATTATAAATGAAGAATTATTAAAGTATATAACCGTAAGAGGTATTTGGGTTGATCCAACTGATTTACAAAGATTTATATCAGGATGTAATAATGTTGCTTGCTATACTAAAAATGATGGTTATCCTATTGCTGCTGAAGATATACCAATGATATCTGGTATGGTATTAAAAGAATTTACAATAACATTGAATTTACCTTCAGATCAACAGAATGATAGTAATCAACAATTACAACAAAATATTATAGGAGGTGTCAAATGATAAATTATAAAGTTAAATTTATAGATATAGTAAGCACAATAGAAGTATATTCTAAATATAGAAAGAAACATATGCCTTATAATGATAGTAATTTTTTAGAATATTATCAGTTTAGTAGAATTACAATTGTGTTATTTGAAAAAATTGTACAATATTTATTTGATAAAGGAGAAACTATAATACTTGGAATATTACCAAATAAAATAGGATTAGGTCGTATTGACATAAGAAAAATGAAAGTAAATTATGATCATCCCAGACTTGATTTATTTTCTACTATAAAAGTAAGAAAAGAAACAGGAGATAATACAAAAAAAGTTTATTTTTTAAATGAACATACAAATGGATATTTTTGTTGTTTTAATTGGAATAGAACTTTTAAAAAAGAATCATATAAAAATTATTTATTTATGCCAACAAGAATGAATAAACAGATATTATATAAAAAAATAATGTCCGGAATGGATTATAAATTAAATAAATTAAATAAACTATGAGTGTATTAGGATATACAAGTGTGAATGAGATAATAGCTAAGATATTATCTGATTCAGATATTAAGAATGAAAAAATAAGAATTACAGATATTATAACCTGGTGTGGAGAAGCTTTGAGAAAAATAGGTGGATCTCAAGCAGTTCAAAATATAATAACTGGAAAGGATAATGTACCATTATTACAAATAACAAATTACAAGACAGTATTACCATGTAATTGTATTCGTATTGAACAATTAGGTGTTTCTATATCTGAAACAGGACCATTTCAAAAAACTAGATTATCTACAGGAAGTTTTGATAAAAAAAGAGATACATCAAATATAGGAGAACAGATAACCGGGGATGATATAACATATTATATTGCTTATCCATATATACATATAAATTTTAAAGATGGTTATGGATTGTTATCTTATCAGGCAGTTCCTACTGATGATGATGGTTATCCTTTAATTCCTGATTTAGAAGCAGTAAAAGAAGCATTATATTGGTATTGTGAAACAAAAATTTTATATGCACTATATAGATCAGGTAAAATAAGAGATAGTGTTTATATAAATGCTAAAAAAGAATGGGCAAGATGTTGTAATAATGCATACAATACAATTCAGATGCCAACAAGTAGTGATGAAATGGAAACTATTATGAATGTTTGGGTAAGATTAATACCAAATTTAGGTGGGCATGATACATCTTATAAATATATAGGTCAAAAAGAAGAATTTTATAGACACGATTAATGAAACAAATAAGTCAAAATAGATTTTATTTAGGAATGCAAAAAGATTTGAGTAAATCAATTCTTAAGGCAGATCAATTTCCAGAGGGAAGAAATTTTAGATTAATTGGTAACAAAGGAAATCAATCAGCAGAATTACAGAATATTGATGGAATGATAGAATTTGTAACATTTCCAAGTATAGGTCAAATATGGAAAGTTAAATATGAAGGAACTCAATTATCAGGAAATTATACATATACCATTAATATTAATGGAGGAATACCAATAATTAAAACAGTAACAGTTTCTTCATTAAAAGAATTATATATTTTAATGACAACTGATATTAATACTATAGTTCCAATAAGTCCTCATATTCATTTTGATGCTTATACATCATCGGATCATATACGTATAGTAGCAAGAACAACAGGTGGTAATTTAGTACAAATAACTATTCAAGATAGTATAACAATTTATACAGTATCAAGTTTATGGGTTGGTTCTATTATAGATTGTAAATATATGGGTTATTCAAGAATTAGAGATTATCTATATATATTTACCATTGGCACTCCAATAGGAACTACTTCATTAAGTAATGGTCAAATATGGAAATTAGAAATGAATTTTATTACTAATATACCTATAGGAACATTAACATTACTTTATAATGGGAGATTGAATTTTGATTTATCTCATAAAATACAAACTTGCAGTAATTTTGAGAATAATTCAACAGCAAAAATATATTTTTCAGATTATTATAATTATTTAAGAAGTGTTAATATATTAGATACTGAATTAATGGGATGGGATGAAACAAAATTTGATATGCTCAATGATGTTTTTATGACTAAACCATATTTAAACATATTAGAAGGAGGTGGATATTATAATAATGGTATTGTTCAATATTCTTATCAACTTTATAATACATCAGGTCCAGAAACAACTTTTAGTCCATGTAGTAATGTTATATTATTAACACCTTCAAATGAAAGTGATAGTACAAGTGAAGATTATATAGGTGGAGAAAAAGGAGATATTGCAGGAAAAACAGTTAAATGTACTATAGATAATATAGATGGTGGATTTACAAATATAAGGATATATGCATTATTTACTCAAAGTTTAGATGAACCACCTCTTGTTACAATGATAGAAGAAGGTATTGTTCCTGATAATAGATCTTATACTTTTATTGATAATGGTAATATTAATTTGGGTACATTAACAATAGATCAATTTACAGGAACTGGATTAATATTATTTAAAAATTATAGTCATACAATTAAAGATAATATTCTATTTCCTGCCAATATAGAATATAATACTTTTGATGTTGATTATGATGCTAGAACATATAGGTTTCATTCAGTATCTGGTCATATATTTTATGGTGATACTGATATTACATTAAGTAGAGTTAGTAGGATATATAATAAAATAGGAGTATTAGAAACAGAAATAAATGGTTTTAATCCAGTTTATCCAACAACTGAAACGTTAGATGCAATTAATTATTTTAATGATTATGATCATGATTATGATGTAGATATAAATAATAGATATAAAAATCATTTTAAATATCAAAAAGATGGTTTAACATTAGGTGGTAATGGTCCAAATATATCTTATTCTTTTGCAATACAACCTATTATATCAGATGCTGATGCCGGTCCAACATATTTATATGCACCACAATCAGTAGGATTACAAAATTGGAAAACATTATTAGGTTTAGAAATAGACAATCAATCTTTTTCTTCATATGCAAGTTCTTATAATTGTAGTGTGTTAGTAGGTTATGCCAGAGATGAAGTATATAGATTTGCTATTGTATTTTATGATAAAAAAGGAAGAAAAAGTCCTCCTAAATGGATAGGTGATATAAGAACTCCTGCGATAAGTGAATGGGATAATCAAACAACTTATACAGGATATAGAGCAGATGCATTAAGTAATTTTGCAGAAAATGATTTTGCTACATCATCGAGATATAAATTTACATCAGGAATAACATCTTATTATCAAACATTATTTAATATTTTATATATTAAGTTTAATATTAATATTCCAACAAGTATAACTTCTCAAATATCAGGATATGAGATTGTAAGAGTAAAAAGAGAAAGAGAGGATAAAACTATTGTATCACAAGGATTATTAAGTGGATTTTATGTTACTGGATCTTCACCAACTTATTTACTTTCTGATATACCGCATCCTATTAATTCAACTTTTATATATAATCAATTATGGACAACAAGTCCAGAAATATGTATAAATAAAGATTTCGAATATCAATCTAATGATAAAGTTAAAGTAATAGCTTATACTCCTACTCATTTATCTTCTTCATCACCAGATTTAAGATATTATAATAATGTCATATCAACTGGTGGTGGTTATACTAC
>CAUYTX010000245.1:0-2287 GCA_963575665.1 Gammaproteobacteria bacterium
CTCTATCAAATAACCATTAAATTTTTAACAAACCATGAAAAAATTAACACTTGAACAAAAAAAAGAAATGTTAGCAAAATTTTTTAAGCTATCAGTATTATTAGGTTACTCATTAGACCCTTTTATGGGATGGAGCTTAAGTAAATACAATTGGGATATAGTTCAACAAAGAATAAAGGTTTTAAATGAAGCGTATGATAATCCTGAAAATAGATACTACGCTTAATTAAAACTAATTAAGTTAATTAAAACAAATTAAATTACAAAAAATAACCATTAAAATGAAAAATTATTACACAGTAAGAATCCACAAATTATGTAAGTTTCATGGTACATCTAATGAAACATACACAAACGGGTTAATCCATGAAGAAGAGTATAATTATCTCTATTTAGATTACGGAGAAGCATTAAATAAATATATAGAAGAAGTAAAAGATTGTGCAGGACAAGTAGCAGTTAGTGTCTGTTTTACTCAAACTTATACAGTACAATTATTAGATTGTGAAGGAACCAATCCAATGAAAGCACATGGAGAGAAAAGAAAAATATGGTTTCAAGTAACTATGTCTAATTTATAAAAACCATCAAATGAGAAAAAACATTACACTAAAAGAACTTGTTGATTACCTAGACAAGAAAAGTTTGGAAATAGAAGGTGAGTCTATTTTAGCTCAAGTAGATAGAATAGAAACTTCATCTAACTATACTACATCAGAAATATTAAATAAGATGTATGATATGGGTTACAAAAGAGGTCAAATTATAGGAAAGCGAGATGCTTTATTTGATTTTGCTATTTTCTTAAATATGACAGAATAAATAAATTCCTTTTAACTTAAACCATAAAAATTAAAAAACATGGCACATGAATTAAATTTCAATCAATTAAACAAAACTTGGTCTTTTGCTAGTAATGCACAAAAAGCATGGCATGATTTAGGACAAGTAGTAGATGGAGCAATGACAGCTGAAGAAGCTATTAAACTTGCAAACTTAGATTACACAGTAGAAAAAGCTGATGTATTCATGAAAACGCAAGATGATACAAATGTAATAGTAGATGGTCATTATTCTACATACAGAACTGACACAAACCAATATCTTGGTATGGTGAAAAGTAGGTACGAAGTAGTTCAAAATAAAGATGCTTTTAGTTTCTTTGATTCTATCATAGACTCAGGAGAAGCAATTTTTGAAACTGCTGGAGCTTTAGGAAATGGTGAAAGAATTTTCCTTAGTGCAAAACTTCCAGATGATTTTACAATTGGTACAGAGAAAATTGAAAAGTATATCATGCTTACTAATTCTCATAATGGTACATCATCTGTTGTTGCAGGTTTAACAAATGTTCGAGTAGTATGTAATAATACTTTACAAGCTGCATTAAATGGCCTTGAAAATAAAGTTTCAATAAGTCATATCATTGGTGCTAAAGACAAAATCAAGGAAGCTTATAAAGTTATGGGAATAGCAAGTAAGTACAACTTAGAAATTGAACAAATGTTTAATCAAATGCTAGATGTTAAAATGTCTGAAGGAGATTTAGCTACTTACTTCACAAAAGTTTTAAAACCAGATTATATCTCAATTGATGGTTTAACTCAAAAAGAAATGTCAATGAGATTACAAAATGCTGTTGATATGACATTAGTCTTTGCTTATAACCACCCAACTCAAAAGACAATAGAAACTACAGGAACTTTATGGGGAGCTTATAATGCAATCTCTGGAGTATATAACTATGGTAAAAACTATAAGAACTCAGAAGATAAGTTTAATCAACATTTCTTTGGAACTGCTAATAAGAAGATGCTAAAGTCTTTTGATGAAGCAATGCAATTAGTTAATTAAAACAAATTAAGTTAATTAAAATAAATTATATATATTTGTAGCATGGTACATGAAGCCGATAACTTAGATAAAAATAATAAAGACACTTCTTATAGAACGTCGACACTATAGCTTTATCCGCTCTCATGTACTTTTGCTACTTTTAAAAAATAACCTATGAAAACGTATATTTGGGCTGATACAGCCTATGTTTCACAAGATTTTTTTGTAGTAAGTGCAGATAACATTATTATGGCAAGATTAAAACTTGCAAAAGAAATAGAAGACCTTGAAAAAGCTTATATGGAACAAGCAGCTAGAGAAGACCAAGCTAGTTATAGAACTTTAATGAGAAGTAAATTTAAAGGTTGGATTATGTATATTAATCAACAAGACCCACAAATAATAGAAGAAGGAAATGCTGGTATTTATAATCATGCAAACTAATATCATG
>CAUYTX010000246.1:0-2276 GCA_963575665.1 Gammaproteobacteria bacterium
TATGATGGTGCGGTGGCTCAAGTGGAGAGTCCTCTGCGAGTGGATGAAAACGGCGCAATGCACAGTTATGTTTTGGGCAAGTCAATCGGTTCCCATCCAAAGCCAAATGTGGAATGTCAGTTACTTGGTGTGGGCAACGGCTATCGTAGACCTTGAAGGTGTCACCTTTTCGATACACAAATAAGTGACGACCATCGGATGTGCGATAGGAAATGCTATCGTCTGCCATGTCTGCAACAGTACCCACGTCATGCCAACGTGCTTCGGCGTTCAGGTTCTCAGTGCGGAACTCTGGAATGTCCATTGCCAACAGGATGTCTACTGCCCAGACAATTTTAGCGAGACCTAATGCGGGAAATGCCATTAGGAGAGCGTCGAGGATTTCTAGTGGTTTGACCCCATCCCGCAAAGCACGGGTAAGGTATTGACGAAAACCACGTTCCGTCTGAGAGTGTACCTTGGTGATAACGGAAATCAGGTCACGGGTCTTGGGGTCTAGGTGTTTGCCCGCTTCCTTCAGGAACTTGAAGTAGGGCAGCACGGCATCAGGACGTGCGCTAATTAAATAGCTTAGTGCGTCGCTCATTTTTGTATCCTTAGTAGCCTATCCAAAGGTAGTGAACATACTCAGTACAGAATAACACATACAGATTATCATAGGGAACATCAAGTTGCACGTGTTTCTTAAAATTTTTTGTAAGCAATACCTTAAAAAATTTTCGAAAGGCTATTTTTCTTGTTTTTAACAAAATCAAATAGTTACTTAACTTTCCTAGAAACTATTGTAGACCTTTGGAGGTTCTGTGTCTCTTTCTCGTCGTGAGTTCATGAGGATAATGGGGTTAGCCGGTGTTGCTGGTTTTGGAAATCGGTCTGTTTGGAGCAAAGGAGCTTCTGATCCCTACGAATCCACACGGTTTGGGCAAGTACGGTTACTTCATTTCACCGATACCCATGCTCAACTTTTGCCGGTCCACTTCCGAGAACCAAATGTCAATCTCGGCATCGGTGCCTCTGCTAGAAAACCTCCTCACTTAGTTGGAGAGGCTTTTTTGCAACATTTTGGGGTACCAATGGGTACCGCCGATGCTCACGCTTTTAGTTACTTGGGGTTTGAAGAGGCAGCACATCGTTATGGAAAGGTTGGTGGTTTTGCACACCTTTCTACTTTGGTACAACGACTGCGAAACGAAGTGGGAGATGGCAATAGCCTTCTTTTAGATGGTGGGGATACCTGGCAAGGCTCCGCGACAGCCCTTTGGACCAAAGGGCAAGACATGGTAGATGCTTGCAAGTTGCTTGGCGTTGACTGCATGGTAGGACATTGGGAATTCACCTACGGAGAAAAACGCGTCAAAGAACTTGTGTTCAATGATTTGTCCGGACACATTGATTTCTTGGCACACAACATTCAAGACCAAGAGTTTGGAGATCCGATCTTCCGACCCTTTGTCCTGAAACAGGTTAGGGGACACAAAGTTGCCATTATTGGTCAGGCTTTCCCCTACACTCCGATTGCAAATCCTGCCTATTTAATCCCGAGTTGGTCTTTTGGGATTCAGGATGGACACTTGCAGGCCACCGTAGACAAGGCACGGGTACAAGGTGCAGAGGTCGTGGTCGTTCTGTCACACAACGGAATGGATGTAGACCTTCAGATGGCAAGTCGAGTTCGTGGTGTTGACGTTATCCTTGGAGGCCATACCCATGATGGTATTCCTGCACCGATCCTCGTGGAAAATGGATCTGGAAAGACCCTCGTGGTCAATTCTGGTTCACAGGGAAAGTTTCTTTCAGTATTAGATTTTGAGATGGGAGACAAAAAGGTCACAAACTACCATTATCGATTGTTGCCCGTTTTTTCTAATCTCATTCCGCCAGATCCGCGCATGACTACCTTTATTGAACAAGTGCGGAGGCCATGGCTAGACCAACTGCGCACACCACTTGCCACGACGGAGACCACCTTATATCGGAGAGGAAATTTTAATGGCACCTTCGATCAAGTCATTGTAGATGCTCTAATGGCGATGAAAGGTGCTGAAGTTGCTTTTTCTCCTGGGTTCCGTTGGGGAACCACGGTATTGGCTGGAGAGGAGATCACCTTTGAGCACGTCATGGCACAAACGGCTATTACCTATCCTAAGGTTACGTTAAATCGAATGACCGGACGTCGTATCCACGAGATTTTAGAAGACGTATGTGACAACCTGTTCCATCGAGACCCCTATTACCAACAAGGGGGGGACATGGTACGTGTTGGTGGCCTTGATTAC
>CAUYTX010000247.1:0-2275 GCA_963575665.1 Gammaproteobacteria bacterium
TTTTTTTTTTTTTTTAATTTATAATGTTTTTGTTTTTGTTAGTTTTTTTTTTTTATATATTTTTTGTTCGTGTGTATATTAAACAAACAAAATTTATTAATTATTTTTTTTTATTTCTTGTTTTTTTAAACCAAACCCACCCACCACACAAACACAAATATTAATATTAACAACACATCACAAAAAAAAACAACCAACCACCCATTTCTTTTACTCCCCTCTCCCCCCCCCCCCGGGGTCTTGTCCACCCCCCCCCCCCCCCCCCCCCCCCCCCCCCTGGGGGGGGAGGGGGGGGTCCAGCAACTACCGTGCCAAGTCCAGGTCGGCGGATGAATTATATTTTTTTGCTTGACACACTTTTTCGCACTTTTCCCTTGAGCTTACAGTGCAAGGTGCTATTGTAAACGCATGACAGAACTGCAAGCCAAAGCGATCAAACGAATCAAAGATGTATACGCCAAAGCCGAGGAGGTCTACGGCATTCCGCTCACCTTCCCAATCGTCAGCTTCAGGCTGAAAGGCCGTCGCGCTGGTTACGTTGTTGTGATCCTCAACAAACTCGCGCTTAACAACACTCTTCTCCACGATCATGGTGAAGATTTCATCAACGACACTCCCGGTCACGAAGCTGCTCACCTTATCTCTTATGCTGTTTATGGTTACAACATTGAACCGCATGGTCAAGAGTGGAAAAAGGTTATGATTAAAGTATGTGGGCAACAGCCTACTCGATGCCATGTTCTTGAAGTAAAAACCAATCACGAATACTTTTGTTCTTGTGACAAAACTATTTATGTGTCTACCACTAAACATAATCGTATTTTAAGAGGTCAAGGCAGATATCGTTGCAACATCTGCAAGACCGAAATTCGATGGAAAAAACTATATGAAAAAGTTACCATCTTTTCTCCAGCTACTTAAACTAGTTAGAAAACAATTACCCCCGCCAACCATACAACACAAAGACAAGAAAAAGTATTCAAGAAAGAATAAAAATGAAAACCACGATTAAGTACTATACACAAAACATTTACGGAGTGCGCCGCGAGAAGTTTATTGATAAGAAGCAAGAGAGTGTGTTTTTTCAATTGACTGGCCGCAGAACTCTTGATAGTGTTAGCCGTGAACTGATTCGGGATCTGAGTGGGTCCAGTATCGAGTTTGAGCAAGCATTGCCGCCAGAATGATACTGATTTTGTGTTTGATTTATTTTTTACTATTCTTTTATTTATTTAATTCTTATGAGTGACCAATATCGCGGAACTATTAAGCAGAGCTTTGCATGGTGGGACATTGGCGGTGCCGATATACCACATAGGCTTTTTACTGACTTCAATGAAAAGTACAAGGCTTGGGAGAAACGCAGAGGCTTTAGTAATGAAACGGATTTTATCGGTAACCCCATAGACAAGAATAAGAAAGAGCTTAATCCCGTTAAGCAATTGCGCGGCGTTGCTCTTCGCGCCAAACTTGCGCTAGATAATAAGAAAAAGACTTTAATAAAAAAGAAAGCCTCTACTAAGTTCTCTCCTGACATTGTTGGTAAGCAATACAGTAGCAGCAATAACGCTCAACGTAAGATCAAACAATACATTCTAAAAAATCATCTTATCATTCCTGCGGATTACGAGTTCGGGATAAATAAGATTGACTGGGGTTGTTACGAAATCACTGGTAATAGAATACAAATTAAAAAGTAATATGAAAAAACCATATAATCAATTAGTTTTAGTGGAGTTTCGTAATTGTGCGCCATTTTTATATAAGATGGTTAGTGATAAACCTATTACGCTTGATAATGTAGTTCAACATTTTATTGATACAGAAGATTTCAATGATGAAAAAGACAGTATTACGTTTGTTGATGAAATAACTGAGGTTACTATCTAATATGAATACATATAAGATCCCTTGTACTTGGGTAGTGTCAGCAACCATTGAAATAGAAGCTGACACAATTGGAGAAGCTATATTAAAAGCAGAACTCGCTCCACTTCCTACTGAATCAGAATATATGGAAGGATCTTTTGTTATTGATCTTGAGTCAATGCATCAATGGTTAGCAGAAGAAAAACAAGAATAAAACATAACCCCGCCATGTGCGGGGTTTTTTCTTTAATAGTCAAAGCTGAATGTCTAAATAGTAAATAGCAAATAGCTAAATAGGTAATCGATAAATAAGCAAATAACGTTAACGCCTCCCCCCCCCCCCCCCCCCCGGCGCGGGGGGGGGGGGGGGGGGGGGGGGGGGGGGGGGGGGGGGGGGGGGGGGGGG
>CAUYTX010000248.1:0-2270 GCA_963575665.1 Gammaproteobacteria bacterium
TAAATCAAATAAATACAGTGAGTTAGCTTTTTTTCTTACGTCGAACTCAGGTTACGCTAGAATATTGGACGTTTTTCAGGTGAAACAACGTGAAAACACTGGTAACAGGTGCAGCAGGTTTTATTGGTTCGGCGTTGTCCAAACGACTCCTAGATCGGGGTGACAAGGTCATTGGCCTTGATAACTTGGATCCCTATTACGATGTAGCCCTAAAACAAGCACGATTGGGTCGCCTTATTCATGCTCGTTTTACGGATCTTCGAGTTTCTTTGCAGGATCGGGTTGCCTTAACCGATGTCTTCGCTACGTATCGTCCAGAACGAGTTGTTAATCTCGCTGCCCAAGCAGGGGTTCGTTATTCAATCACAAATCCGTCTGCATACGTGGATACTAATTTAGTTGGATTTGCTAATCTCTTAGAAGGATGTCGTCACTACGGTGTTGAACATTTAGTCTATGCGTCTAGTAGCTCTGTGTATGGTGCCAACACAGAGATGCCTTTCTCTGTGCACGACAATGTAGACCATCCTTTGAGTCTCTACGCGGCCACCAAGAAAGCAAATGAATTGATGGCGCACACTTATAGCCATCTCTATCGCTTGCCTACCACGGGGTTAAGGTTCTTCACGGTATATGGGCCATGGGGACGCCCAGACATGGCTCTATTCAAATTCACACGCAGTATCCTTGCAGCCGAACCTATTGATGTATACAACTACGGTAAGCACCGTCGCGATTTTACTTACATTGATGACATCATCGAAGGGGTTATTCGGGTATTAGACCGGATACCTGAACCGAATTCTACTTGGAAGGGTGGCGATCCCGGTACGAGTTTAGCTCCCTACCGGTTATACAACATCGGCAACCAACACCCCGTAGACCTAATGCGCTATATTGAGGTATTAGAAGATTGCTTGGGTCAGCGTGCCATTAAAAACTTTTTACCACTTCAAGATGGTGATGTTCCGGACACGTATGCTGATGTCACTGATTTAGTGCAAGATGTTGGGTTCAAACCAGATACTTCTGTGGAAATCGGAATATCTCGTTTTGTGGCGTGGTATCGAGAGTATTTTCAGGTATAATCACTGTGCGCACCATTGCCGTTCTAGGATTTTCTGAACAGGATATAGTACTGCTTCGGGCTTTATTGGCCGTGGCTAAATCACAACTAAAAGATGATTGGGAGTTAGTAGGATCTGCAAATGCAGAAGTATTACTAGCAGATAGCAAGCGAGTGACAGGCATAGATTTAATGGGAATGAGTGGGCTTGTTGTTTGGGTTTTTCCTCCCAATCCGGAACCACCGAGACCCATGACTCTTACGCAGCCTTTACGTGCTCCTCCGTTGGTTACTCTTCTCAATGCGGTCTCTGCGCGTTCTTCAAAAGAAACCCAAGTTCAAGAGCAAACGTCTCTTCCGATAGCAAGTAGTATAGGGGCTGCTTCCAAATGGGAGTGGTGGAACAAGATCTGGACCCGCCTCGGGCAAGAAAAGTTTTCTGCTCCGAAAAAGATCGAAGACACGTTGCCAGATTTGTCTTTGCGCGTAGCCGATCTTCGAGCTTTTCACGATCCTGGAGTAGAACTTAACACGCGGGAGATTCGTAAATGGATCACTCAACTGGCTTTGTTCAACACCAATCGCAGTATCCCGGACCTCATTGAGGCACTCTCCGGGTTATCTGACGAGCCGCTCTCTGCTCAAAAACGCGTCGACCTTCTTAACTTATACCGAGAGGCGATCAACGCGCTTTTTCATGCCATAGGCACGCCAATGCTGCGTCGTACTATGTTGCAAAATTCTGAGAAAGGGCCGATTCAGCTGTTTTTGTTATGCGCGGAATGTTACAAAACAGCACTCTTAAGTTGTCACAAAAAAAACGAAGTGTGGCCATTGGCAATTTGGCTTGCCTTAGAACAAACTGCATATGCTTTGGTCCAGGCTTTTCGAAACTCTCAATCTTTGCCTAGTGAGACCTATTTAGAAGCGCACCAGCTCTTTTTTTATGCTTTACAGTGCGGGGTTGCAGATCAAACATTGCAAATTACTTACCCTGGATTAGGAGCTGGTTCCCAGCCCGGAAGCACGTGCATTTCGGACTTGTACAAACAGCTTTTGCTTGTTTCCGCGGTAGACCCATACGGATTGACCGCAGATCAGTTTAATCCGGTCATGGAACGTTTTTCAAAACTTGCCGTAAAAGCACAACTTCTTTCTTGGGGGGAAGGTATGCAACGCGGTTTGGTGAGCATGTCTGCGCGTC
>CAUYTX010000249.1:0-2257 GCA_963575665.1 Gammaproteobacteria bacterium
TTCTGTGGGGGAATAAGAGGGAAAGGCATAATTACTCCAAGTTTCATTCAATTCCCCATTAAAATATAGTCTTAACTGACTATCAGTAGTATTGTAAGTAAGAACAACCCAATAAGGATTGCTGTTTGTAAAGGAAAGATTATTTGAACTTATTTCATCAGCAGAGGGATAAAATGAAAATCCTGTATAATCTGCATAAATTATAAATCTGTCTCCATCATCCGCCCCATTTGAATATTCCAATATTCTTGAACCGCCAACAACACTTACATTCATCCAAAACATCCAAGTAACTGTATCTTGCGGTGCATTATCTCTTCTCATACAAGAACCGCCCTCGAACCATAATTCGTGTCCTGTCGGAAAAGATGTTGAAGTTCTTGCTTCTATTGGATTTAACAAACTCAAATCATACCATCCCTTACTTGCCCCTGAAATGTCATTTATTGGAGTTCCCGATAAGACAAAAGATATATTCTGTGCATTTTCCATAGGAAGAACCGCGTTGTTGAAATCTGCAAATACCTTGTCATTAATAGTTCCGTAAGTCCTGTTTTGGACTACTAATCCCTCTTCCGCATCTTCCGAACTGTTTGTCTTGAATACAATACTTGCGTTATTATAATATAAATAGTAAGCATTTGTTGTGTTTTCGCATAATTCTTTTACCTCTGCATACATAATCTGCTTTCCATTTCCTAAATCTACCCCATCAGAAGTTCCGTTTATTATAGCGAATGTTTTGCTTAAACAAGGGGTAGTTGCACTTTTGTCAAAATAAATATCTCCTGCTCTCTTGAAATCTAAAGAATTATTCCACCAAGTTGCCTGTGCTGTCGGCATAAGAAATAAAGCAGAAAGAAAAGTAATCAAGAATATGCTAACCAACCAAATTGATATTCCCTTTTTCATCACCTTCATTTTTCATTTTCCTTTTTCAATTTTTCAGTATATCTTTCTCTTTAATTCCTTTTCTCTTGAAAATGAGTGTTTTCTTCTCTAAATCAAATCCGATAGGTATAAATCCTTTCGGAATTATAAATTTATTAAGTTTTCTAAACTTGAAGTCGGACTTCTTTCTACCGCTTCCTTCCCTGAAACCACCGCTACCTTTCTTTATACCGTATGCTTTTGCCATTTTTATTTGATTTTATGCTTTTTTAAAAAATTATCTGCTTGTCTTGGAGTTGCACCAATTCTTCTTAATTCAATATATATTCTTGCTTGTCTTTTTGTTGGAAATTTTATCTTGTATGCCATTTTACCTTCCAATTTCAAGGTATAGCAAGTATATAAATGTTATGATTTCGTATAGATGGCAATTAATCAGCAATTTTCTTTATCATCTTGCCAAGCACCATAATTACCATCGCAACAAGGAGAACAACAACAAATGTCAGGAAGGGTGCAAGAACACGGGAAAAAAAGTGTAATGCCCCATAATAAACTTCCTGTGCCTGTAATGTTGTGTTTGTGTCTATTGCAAGGCAAAGGGGGTTAAAAAGGATTGCCATTAAAATCATCCCAAGCCAAATCTTTGTATTTTTTGTCATCCTTCTCCAAACTTTGCTATTTTACTTATTATAGTTCCTATTAACCCTATAAAAAGGACTATTATGATTGCCACAAATATTACAAACATCGAAGGCAGGGGTTGTGTTATGAATGAGATTACCCCGAAATAAACCGTTGGCAGTAATCCTTCATCTGTATTATTCAAATCTACTATTTTTGGATTAATTGTAGTGCATTCACTTGGATATTCACAAGAATATATGCAATCCTCGTATGTAACTAAATAATCCTGATAATAAGCCCTGTAATCTTCTGAATGGTTTGTGTCATTAACAAAAATTCCCATTCTATTATTTCCTAAATCATTAAATGTGCAAGAAAATACATTATTTGTTGTGAATGGTGCTATATTATCTCCATCTTTGCACTTATAGGAATAATAAATTGTATCATTTTCCAAATCATAGGCATCTATGGTTATAATAACCTGCGAATTAGGGGTTGCACATTTAGAACCACCCCAAAAATTTCCAATTGTATTGCCAATATTAATGTAAGGTAATGAATTATTTGTTATATTTGGGAATATAGGCGTTGAAACAGATGAATTTAAAGGCAGATAATCAATCATATATGTTTCATTTATTATAAATGGAACATCACAAAATCCATCGCTATTTGTATCCGTGCAATTTGGACTATAAGTATTCCAATAATTCCCGCCTATAAAACTTCCCCCCTT
>CAUYTX010000250.1:0-2255 GCA_963575665.1 Gammaproteobacteria bacterium
GATTTAACCCTATTGCGTAAATGGGAGTTCTTAGACAAAAAACGGAAAGGTCGACCAACGTACAACAGATTATTTTTTAGATACAGTTGCCGGGAAGTCACAGAATAAAGAATGGTTTAATAAATTCTTAAATTATTCGCTAGATAGTATTTTTTTCGGTTATTCTTTAGTATCTTTGGGGGACATTCAAAGCGATTCATTCCCTAACATAGATGTTATTAAGAGGTGGAACATAAGCCCCGATAGGCTGAACGTGACTAACTTCACATACTCAATCAGTGGGGCGCAATTCCTTGAAGAACCTTATAAGAATTGGCACTGTTATATTCCTACTTATAATGAGTTAGGAACATCCAAAAGTGGGTACGGACTTCTTTACAAAGTTGCTTTGTATGAAATTTTTCTCCGAAACCTTTTAGGATTCAATGGCGATTTTGTCGAACTATTCGCACAGCCGTATAGAGTTGGAAAGACAAGTAAAACGGATGAAAAAGAACGTGCAGAGTTTGCAAGTTCTATTCAACAAATGGGGTCGGCTGGTTGGGCATTATTAGACCCCGAAGATGAAATAGAATTTATTGAAACGGCTTTAGGTGGCACAGGATACCAAGGATATGCAGATTTTGAGTTACGATTGGAAAAAAAGATTTCTAAAATAATTTTAGGTCATGCAGATGCTTTGGATTCAATACCCGGTAGTTTAGGAAATAACAAAGCCAAGTCCCCCACCGAAGTCGCAATGAATGACAAAGCAACAAAAGACGGATCGTTTATTGCCAACGCTGTAAATAATAACCTACTAGTAAATATGCGTGCTTTAGGTTTCTTAATACCAGAAGAAACAAGGGCGGTTTTAAAGAATGACCATGAGATAACAGAAATTAATAACAGTATCATAGGGCAAGCGGTTGAAATGAAGAAAGCAGGATTACAAATGGATGCTAAGTATTTCACTAAGCAAACAGGCATCCCGACCGACATTGTAGTTCCGACAACTCCGACATTCAAACCGACAATACAAAATAAGTTAGAAAAGATTTATAATCATTCAAAATGTAACCATGACTAAACAGGAAGCCGAAGCAAAGATGCGAGCCGAACAAGAATATCACGAAAAGACATTCGGTAAAAATAGATTTGTAAGAACTAAAAAGCAATGGAACGCATTACTAAGGACGTACGGAATTGAGAAACTTTGTGAGGTTGAGAGAATGACATCATCCGAAATTTACAATCTATGTAACGAAACATTTAGCCAAAGATTAGCACGCAATGCCAAAAGACACATTCAACTATCCGCAAAAGAAAATTGACGAACTGATAGAGGGTATTTATACGGGGTCAATCATCCCGTATGATATACCCGAAGACCTTTATTTTGCCGTGGCTGACTATCTTAAGTCGGGTTTATACAAAGGTTTTGGAGGGTCACTTGTTGACTTTACGGGCAAAGATTTAGAGCTACTCACTGAACTAAGGGAAAATATTTATATGTTCAGTGCAGCGAAAAATTTTCAACAGTTGCAACAAATCCAATCCTTAATGTTCGATGAAAAAGGCGAACGTGTATCAATGGAAGAGTTCAGTAAATTGGGCGAAGCTACTTTTGAGCGATGGAACTCCGACTGGGGGCGGTCAGAATACAATACCGCTGTACATAGCGCACAAATGGCTAGTAAGTGGCAAGAAATTGAACGAACAAAAGACGTACTACCAAACCTTACATATTCAACTATTGGCGATGCTTGCGATATTTGCGCACCGTTGGAGGGATTCACGGCACCAGTTAATGATAGTGCGTGGAGTTCGATATATCCAACTAATCATTTTTCGTGTTTATGTGTTGTATTACAGGAAGATAACGAAAAGGAATTAACTTCTAAAACAGATAAAAAAGAGATTTTAGACTCAGTAGAAAGTAAAATGCAACCTATGTTCAAGATGAATTCAGGTAAGGATAGAATAATTTTTTCAACAGAGCACCCATATTTTAAGGTAGACAAAAAAGATTCAGAGTTCGCAAAAACAAATTTCGGACTTCCATTGCCCGAATCAGATTAATTTTGTATCTTTGGATATGAATAACTCATACGTTTACAGACATATAAGATTAGATTCCAATACTGTTTTTTATATTGGAATTGGGAAAGGACGAAACTACGAAAGGTCAAAAAGCCATAGAAGTAGAAATAAACATTGGTGTGCCGTAGTAAAAAAGCATGGATATAAAATTGAGATAGTATTTGATAAAGATT
>CAUYTX010000251.1:0-2246 GCA_963575665.1 Gammaproteobacteria bacterium
GCTAAGGCAGTGAATTACACCAATGCTGGTACAGTCGAATTCTTGATGGATGAGCATGTTAATTTCTACTTTATGGAGATGAACACTCGCCTCCAAGTAGAACACACCATCACAGAAACCATCACGGGCATTGACATTGTTCAAGAACAAATCCGCATTGCTGCGGGTCGTCCTTTGCGTTATAAACAAGAAGATATAGCCTCTCGGGGCTACGCCATGCAATTTCGGATCAATGTGGAAGATCCGGCCAACGATTTTTTACCCAGTTTTGGGCGTATTACTCGATACTTAGCACCTGGAGGCCCAGGGGTACGGACTGATGCCGCTATTTACACTGGTTACGAGATTCCACCCTACTACGATTCCTTAGCTGTCAAGCTCACGGTGTGGGCATTGTCTTGGGAAGACGTGTTGGCACGTGGTCGCCGTGCTCTCCTCGATATGGGGGTGGATGGCGTCAAGACCACTTTGCACTACTATCATGAAATTTTGAAAAACGACAGCTTCCAGAGTGGACATTTTGATACCAGTTTCGTAGAGAGTCATCCGGAATTGGCTAAATATGCCACTCGGCGCAACCCAGCGGATGCTGCTGCAGCCATTGCCATCGCCATTGTTGCCCACCTCGGGCTGTAATCACTGGAGAATTTTCCCATGCCACGTGTCCTCATCACTGACACCACGCTCCGAGATGCGCACCAATCTAAGATTGCGACGAGGATGCGCACTGAAGACATGCTCCCCATTTGTCCAAAACTCGATCAAGTGGGTTTTTGGTCTTTGGAAGTTTGGGGAGGTGCCACATTTGATGCGTGCCTACGGTTTCTCAAGGAAGATCCCTGGGAACGTCTCCGAAAACTTCGTAAGGCACTACCCAATACTCGGCTTCAAATGCTGTTGCGCGGACAAAACCTGTTAGGGTATCGCCACTATTCTGATGATGTCGTTCGGGCTTTTGTTCGACGAGCCGCAGACAATGGAATGGACATCTTTCGAATCTTTGATGCGTTGAATGATCTTCGAAATCTAAGAGTTTCCATAGAAGCGGTTAAAGCCACTGGTAGACATGCTCAAGGTGCCATTTCTTACACAACCAGCCCAGTGCACAATATTCAAAACTTTGTGAACATGGCCAAAGAACTAGAAGAGATGGGTTGTGATTCTATTGCTATCAAGGACATGGCTGGATTGCTGACTCCTGCGGCAACCCACGACCTTATTCCTGCAATCGCCTCAGCTATTAGAATTCCACTTGCCCTGCACTCACATGCCACCTCTGGACTGTCAGCGATTTGTCAATTTTTGGCTGCAGAAAGGGGTTGTTACCACGTAGACACTGCCATATCGTCCTTTGGGGATGGGGCCTCACACCCCGCAACTGAGAGTGTGGTTGCCGCTTTCCGAGACACCCCCTGGGATACGGGTCTCGACTTATCTCTACTCCAGGAAATTGGATTTTATTTTTATTCGGTTCGCAAGAAGTATCATCAGTTTGAAAGTGAATACACGGGTTTAGATACACGCGTTCAAGTTACACAAGTGCCAGGCGGAATGATCTCGAATCTTTCCAATCAACTTCGCGAACAAGGTGCCTTACACCGAATGAACGAAGTCCTTGCAGAAATCCCCCGGGTTCGTGAGGATCTTGGGTTTCCTCCTCTTGTCACGCCTACCTCACAGATCGTAGGTGCTCAAGCACTTTTTAATGTCCTCACAGGTACTCGGTACAAAATCATTACCAATGAAGTAAAGCTCTATCTTCAAGGAAAATATGGCGCTGCCCCCGGAACGGTTAATTCCCTAGTTCGACAGCAAGCCATTGGCAATGAACCCGTCATCGAGTGTCGTCCTGCGGATCTATTACGTCCAGAAATGGACGACCTAAGAACACAGATCGAAGGCACTGCCAGAAGCGAAGAAGATATTCTTTCCTACGCAATGTTCCCTGAAGTAGGCCGGAAGTTTTTAGAAGAACGAAACTCGGGGGTTCTCAAACCAGAGGCATTGGAAAGTGCTGTTCGGCCTCTACAGCCGATCGTGGGAGAAGCACCCTCAGAATTTAATATCACACTTCACGGTGAGAGCTACCACATTAAAGTTACTGGTGTAGGCCACAAAACCAAGGCGCAACGTCCTTTTTACGTTACTTTGGATGGCATGCCAGAAGAAGTATTGCTCGAATCGATTGAAGAAATCTCAGCAGAAGAGGCTAGTCGTTCAGTCAAAGGCAGTGGTCGGCCTAAAGC
>CAUYTX010000252.1:0-2224 GCA_963575665.1 Gammaproteobacteria bacterium
AACCGTCGGGCACATGCACGAAAAGGTAGTGATTCCTCCTGCCGACCAAATCCGTGTCGTTGAACGTAATCTTTATCAGGGTCCAAAAGAGGATTTCCGTCCCTACGGGTTTGATTCGCAGGGTGATCATCCCATGACCCGCGCAGGCGATGGTTACCGGTTTCACGTCACGGGCTTGACCCACAACGAACGTGGTTATCCGGTCATGACTCCGGAGCAAAACAAGATCGTGTTGACCCATTTGATCGAAAAGATCAATGGAAATGCCGACAAGATCATTCGACTCGACGAAGACCAAATGGAAGGTGCCGAAGTAGTCGTGCTCTCCTATGGAATCACTTCTCGGATCGCAGTAAAAGCCATTCAAGACGCCCGCAAGAAAGGTCTAAAAGTAGGGTCTCTTCGCCTAATTACCGTGTGGCCTTTCTGTGAAAATAAGATTCGGGAACTGGCTAAAAAAGTAAAGGCTATTGTAGTTCCAGAAATCAATTATGGCCAAATGGTTCGTGAGGTTGAACGGTGTGCTGCAGGTCAGTGCAAAGTGGTCAGTGTAAACCACTGCGGTGGTGCCGTGCATGATCCCCAAGTGATCCTAAACGCCATTCAGGAGTCCTGCCGATGAGCGAAAACCAAACGGCCTCCGGGAAGGGTGGCAACATGCTCCGTCTCGAGCGGATGCCTCACATTTGGTGCCCGGGCTGCGGTATTGGGTCTGTGGTGACTTCTTTTGTCGAGGCAGTCAAACGTAGCAAGATCGATCAAGATAAACTAGCGGTCGTCTCTGGTATTGGATGTTCTGGACGGGTTGCAGGTTACGTTAATTTTGATTCGCTGCACGCAACCCACGGTCGTGCCATTCCAGTAGCTACTGGCCTCAAATTGGCCAACCCAGCAATGAAGGTCGTGGTCTTTAGTGGAGACGGCGATTTAACGGGCATCGGTGGCAACCACTTCATTCATGCTGCTCGGCGCAACATGGATCTATTAGTCATTTGCGTTAACAACTTTACCTATGGCATGACGGGTGGTCAGGTTACTCCAACCACGCCTACTTCTGCCAACGCATCGACTACACCCTACGGTAACTATGAATATCCTTTTAGTTTGCCGTTTTTAGCCGACGCTTGTGGAGCGACTTATGTTGCTCGCTGGACTTCATTGCATTCGCGCAACGTAACTCAATCGATTGAAGAGGGGTTGCAGAAACGAGGATTCTCGTTTATCGAAGTCATTACCCCCTGCACGACACTCTACTTACGTCGTAATCGCTTAGGGGATGGGGTGGATGCGTTGCAACACTACCAAGATAACTCGATCCTAAAACACGGTGCGGATACTCGCGAAACTCAGATCGATTTTCAGGGCAAGATCGTGGTAGGTAAATTCGTAGACCGTGAAAAGCCTACTTACTTAGATGCCGTCAATAAGTGCAACGCTAAACTTATTGGTGACGATTACCAACTCTACGGCAAGACCCTACCCGAAAAGGAAGCCGAAAAGGAAGCCGCAGAGGAGGCGAAAACACAGGGAGAAGTGAAGACATGAGCACCCAGGAAATTCGGTTTTCGGGGTTCGGTGGCCAAGGCATCATTCGTTGTGCACTCATTACTGGGAAAGCACTTTCCCTCTATGATGATAAGTTTGCGACGATGACCCAAAGCTTTGGGCCAGAAGCCCGAGGCAGTGCTTGTTCAGCCCAGTTGGTGGTCTCAACAGACCGTGTTTTATACCCCTACATCACCTCTCCCAACATGCTAATGGCACTCTCACAAGAGGCCTACGAAAAGTATCATGTTGAATTGCCTGATGGTGGAATTTTAATTCTTGATGAAGATTTGGTGAAACTCCAGAAGGAGCATCCTAATCTGTCAGTGTGGCGCGTGCCGGCGACTCGATTTGCCGAAAGCTTAGGCAATCGGTTATTTACTAACCTCGTCGCTCTTGGTTTTTTTGCAGCAGTTACTGGGGTTGTATCTGCAGAAGCCATGAAGAAGTCACTGCCGGGTCTAGTGCCAGACCGATTTCTAAAAATCAACATTCGGGCTTTTGAAAAAGGATACGACCACGGTATCCGACTCATGGCCCAAGCTACTGCAGGCCCCGCGTCATGACTAACAAACGCACCGGCGTTTTTGTTTGCCACTGCGGCAGCAACATCGCGGCCACAGTGGATGTCGCCAAAGTAGCCGAGACGTTGGCTCGTGAGGAATCCGTCGTCTGCGCT
>CAUYTX010000253.1:0-2223 GCA_963575665.1 Gammaproteobacteria bacterium
CGTAGAGAGAGAATCAAGGATGATTCTCGACTGCGCACTCGGATCGGACTCCAAGAGGTACGTCTTTACGGAGTGCTCCATGCACCTTCTCCCCTCGCAGCCAAACCCAATTCAATGCGTCCCATTTCGGAAGAGATAAACTCGTCGCAAGTACCCTTAAGACGTTGGATCAAGTCTGCTTCCAAGTCTTCTAGCATTTTTTGGACTACCCCACGGAAATAAGGCCGCCATCGACGCACATCCAATCTTTCTGCCACGCGACGTGCAAAGACTTTGGTGTAAGCAAAGTAGCTCACCACCGCAGCGGGGCCATGAGACCAATTTTGAGGCCATCCCCAACTGCTAAACGAAGCGGCTTTATCTTCTGTGTAATGCGCCACCTCTAGTGAAGTTTCAGCCAAGGTGCGAACTAACTCCAATGAATAGGGACGCAAAGAATTTTCTGCGTTCGTAAAACTCGCGGCCATGGCAGATTCTACGAGATAAGCCCCGGGATCACTGTGGCGCACCCCCTCACAGAGAGAACGGAAGGTTGCCGTTTCAGGGCGTCCTGCTAAATCCACCTGCCAACCCGCAGTGGTATCTAGGCTTTCCATTACCGTGGCAGATTCCAAAACAAAACCTTGAAACGCACGGTCGTACCGATCACAGTCTTGCAACAAATCTTGGCGCAATCTCGACAAAACACGACTTGCCGCGGCGCGAATGGCGCGCAGTGTGTTTTCAGGTATTAGGAGCTGGGCACGGGTCTTCTGGATAACTTCTTCTGACACAGCCTCTCGAATGGCATCGACGGCCACCGTGCCATCCTGACCAGCAGCCCGAGCCTGTTCCGCAGTGCTCAGCGCAGTGCCTAAAAGTGCACTGCTGGTGCCGAAATCAAACAGGGTAAATAAAAACGGCTCGCGCCGTCCGTTCAAATCATCTAAAACGCTTTGGAGTTCTATTCGCAAATACTCAGCAGCCAATCCAGTTAACCTTTGGCGGTCTTCTTCTTGGACTTGGTGCAAAGCAGCGCGTAGCTCTTCATAGGCATCCACCTTGACCCATTGCCGGTGAATCCTGCCATCGATTGCGTACCATGCCACCCAGCGGCCCTGCGGAATCATGGCTGATGCCGAAGGCTCGGCACCAGCTCCACTCCTTCCCGCTGCAATCATCCCCAAAAGCACCCCGGCCAACAGGAGGGGATGAAGTCGGGTCATGATTTTTTGGCTTCCATCGAATGCTCAATGGTCTCTTTGATCTTGTACAACCCGCGGTTGTCAAAAAGGCTCATAAGCAAAGCATTGTCTGCCATCATGTCGTGCAGATGATTTCCGCTCTCCGCAGGTGCTCCCGGATAGCAGAATCGAACATAGTGGAAAAGAAAACCGTGTTTTTCAAACTCGATTGCCGAAATGTCACTAACTCGAATGGTCTGGTGTGCGTGGCCACCGTGCAAACCCAACAATCCAACGAAAAACCCGAAAAGACCCCCTTTGGTGAGATGCAATGTGTTGCCATGCAACTCAAGGCGTCCTCCCGTTCCTTTGGCAACCAACGCATGATGATGTCCGTGGCCTCCGTGGCCATGATCCCCATGAGCTTCTCCATGCCCATGCCCATGTGCCTCTGCTACCGCATGTCCATGAGTTTGTTCCGCCACGGCATGCCCGTGCGCATCAGCCACCGCGTGCCCATGACTCGTGGCCACTGGAGCATGTGCATGCCCAGCTTCTGAATGACCCCCACCGTGTGGCACCTGCACCACTTCTGGAACCAAACTTTCCACCGGCGCAGGGGTTTCAGTTCGTGAACGATCCATAGGGTCTCTGGCCTGACGATGTTGCATAGGATCAACATGAGGCCGATCCGCAGAGAACCCATAACGTGCAGCACTTTCGGCACTCAAAGAAGGCCGGCGCGCCCGAGGCAATGACCTCGCCACGCGAACCGTCCCTGTCTCTTCTTCTGGAGGAGTACGGAACCAAGAGAACAAACGACTCAAACGTGTTTTTTCCATAGTAAGACCTTAATAGAGCCGCTACCCAACGCACTATTATAGCTGGCGTCCTAAGAACCGCAACTGAGCTGAGAAATGTTGGTCACTTCAGCGACTGAAGTGCTTATGCCAAGCGTTGCGGATGTCATGATATTTAAGAGTTACGCAGTTGAAAATATAAGTTTTTGATTTTTATAAAAATTTTGTTTTTCGTCAAAAACAATAAATCCAACGAAATC
>CAUYTX010000254.1:0-2219 GCA_963575665.1 Gammaproteobacteria bacterium
GTAGAGAGAGCGTCATGGATGACGGGCGACTGCGCACTCGGATCGGACTCCAATTCACCTTAATTTAGCTATAACCGTTTTTGAATGGCCGCCCCCATTTCCGCTGGAGAACGTGCTACAGATACTCCGGCCTGCTCAAGAACAGCGATTTTGCCTGCAGCCGTGCCGGCACCTCCGCTAACAATAGCACCTGCGTGTCCCATGCGCTTTCCTGGGGGAGCCGTTACTCCTGCAATGTATGCAGCGACGGGCTTGCTCATCTGAGCAGCGATGAATTCTGCTGCGGTCTCTTCATCAGTGCCCCCAATTTCGCCTACCATCAACACGCCGCGTGTTTCTGGATCAGCTTCAAACAACGCAAGGCAATCAATAAAACCCATGCCATGAATGGGATCTCCACCCATGCCCACGCAAGTACTTTGGCCTAAACCTACTTGAGTGGTCTGGCGCACAGCTTCATACGTAAGCGTGCCCGATCGGGAGACGATACCAATGCAACCCGGTCGGTGAATAGACCCCGGCATGATGCCGATTTTGCAAGCTCCGGGGGTAATGACTCCGGGGCAATTAGGTCCTATCAAACGTACTTGACTGCCAGCCAAAGCTGCTTTAACTCGGAGCATGTCTAGTACCGGAATACCTTCCGTAATACACACAATGGTTCGAATACCAGCATCTGCGGCCTCCAGAATGGAATCCGCTGCAAAGGCTGCTGGGACATAAATCATCGTGGCATCCGCACCCGTAGCCGCAACCGCATCGTGGCAAGTATTAAATACAGGCCTATTGAGGTGTGTTTGCCCTCCTCTGCCCGGTGTTACCCCGCCGACCAGTTGTGTGCCATAAGCAATGGCTTGTTCTGAATGGAAGGTGCCTTGTCTTCCTGTGAACCCTTGGCTAATGGTGTTATTGCCTTTGGCTCGCAGCAATGGCTTGCTTAGCTGCTTCAGTGAGATCTGATGTCGAAGTTAAGGATAATCCACTCTTGTCGAGCAAATCGCGTCCTATTTCGACATTAGTGCCTTCCAAACGGACAATCACAGGCACCCGCACCCCAATTTCCTTGACTGCTTGGATAATACCTTCTGCAATCAAGTCACAACGGACAATGCCACCAAAAATATTCACCAGAATGGCGCGAACTGAACTATGCGACAAAATCAGTTTGAATGCTTCAGCAACTCGTGCGGCTGTGGCCGTGCCACCTACATCTAAGAAGTTGGCAGGTGTGCCACCGTGCAATTTGATCAGATCCATGGTGGCCATGGCCAATCCAGCACCGTTGACCATGCACGCGATGTTGCCATCCATGCTCACATAATTTAGGTCGTGTGCTCGTGCGGCTACCTCGGTAGGGTCTTCCTGCCCAGTATCCCGAAGAGAAGCCAATGCCTTTTGACGATACAAAGCGTTTTCGTCAAGATTGATCTTGCCGTCTAGTGCTAATAAATCTCCAGAGGACGTGACCGCCAATGGATTGACTTCTGCAAGACTTAAATCGCGTTCTAAAAACAGGCGATACAACCCTTGCATCAAATCAGTCAGTTGCACGATCTGCGGGCCTGCTAATCCTAATTTGAAAGCAGCCCGTCGGCATTGATGGGGTTGGAGACCCACCACAGGATCTACTTCCAGTGTCAACAAATCTTGTGGACGTTTTGCAGCGACTTCTTCAATGTCCATGCCACCGGACGCGCAAACCATGAAAACGAGTCGTTCTCTAGCACGATTAATAAGGACACTGAGGTACAACTCACGTGCTACCGTGTGAGTTCCTTCTATCAAGACGGTCCCAATCGGTAGTCCACTCGGCCCAGTTTGATGAGTTACGAGTTGTTTGCCTAATAATTCGCGGGCTGCAAGTTCTACTTCTTCTAGGTTCGTAGCACGTTTTACGCCTCCTGCTTTGCCACGTCCTCCGGCGTGGACTTGTGCTTTGACCATCCAGGCTGTACCTCCGATCCGTTCAGCTGCAGATCTGGCTTCTTCTGGTGTGCGCGCGGCACCGCCCTCTGGAACAGGTAGTCCATATTCCCTAAACAACTGTTTTGATTGGTATTCGTGTAGGTTCATGGTTTTTTGGCTTTTTAACTGCAAGATTGAACGGATACAATTGGCGATTCTAATGGCGAAAACCCTAGAAAGTCAAAAAATTCTCCTTATAGACTAGGAGTTACGCAGTTGGATTCACAAGTTACTGATTTCGTTGGATTTATTGT
>CAUYTX010000255.1:0-20045 GCA_963575665.1 Gammaproteobacteria bacterium
GACCTTGTCTATATTTTTACTCATTATATAACCGGAAGAAAATGTCTTTTCAGTACCAGAACTGTTTGTGTAACCTATTTTGAAATTTTTAATTTCTCCACCATTTATATATTGTTCGTCATCGTTTGTTACGACATTCAACTGTATGTGTAATAACGGAACTGGAGTGAATCTCTGCACCATTACACTGGTCAAGGTCTTGTGAACGGAAATTCTTGCAGAGTCATCGACTATGCTCCATGATTCGACCATTGTACCTGAATCAGATATAAAGTCTGTAGTGCTGAGTGAAGCCATGAACGTGACACTGAATTTTTGAAATCCAGCTTGTCCTGCGATCAATGAAGTCTGAATATTCGTAAGCAACACCTTGTACGTCTTTCCGTTGGGAACAATCAAGTCAAATACGTCTCTCGACATCACGCCGGTATATTTTCCTTCTTTCGTCGAAGAATCAATCAGTTCCGTGCCAGACATGTGTATCTCAAACATTCGGTTCGCGAACTTAGTCACGATATATTTTCGGGTTGTGGTTGCCTCGGAAAGTTCAACGGAGTTTGGCTTCTCTGTAATCTCGCAAGATTCTACTCCGTACAACACAACGGAACCACCTGCGATAAATATATTACTCGCGTTGTTCACGACTATTATTTCTATACTGTACGCGCAGGCACCCTTTGCCTTTACCCATTCAAACTTAAACGACTTTATAAATACATTCCCATAAGAATGACCGTATATGTCCAAGAATGCGATTACATCAAGACCTTCCTGCTTGGAATTATAAAACATTTCAAGTTTCTGACACTGTGCCAATGTTGCTGAACCAGAAAACGTTATATCTTTAAAAGCAGCATTGTATGGAAGCGTCGTGTAATACACGGCGTTGTCATTCGCGAACTGTATCCGATTTACGTTCTTTCCTATGTCCTGAACGTCGTAGTTGCGAACACTCCCCAACCACACATCGGTTGCGGGTTCGGATCCAGAAACGGACGCCGGTAATATCTTTATCGTATAAGTTGCCATTTATCCCCTTCTCCTGCGGTCTCTCACTATCTCAAGGGCCATATCACTTAAATTTACCTGCGCACCCTTGGACACGTTCACGGGCGCGCCATTTACAGTCACATAGAACTTTCTGTTGTCGGACTTTCTGTTGTCGGTAGAAATGTTGCTGTACGCAGACTGGGTTCCTCGGACTGCCGGCACAAGCAACGACTTTGGTACTCTTAAATGGTTCAAGTCATCCATGAACTTCAAGCCATAGTGTCTGACAGCCTCTTTGCGGTGCATATACTCACCGGCTTCGCCGAGTATCGGTATCTTATCTCCTCCGCCGTATCCTGGGAAGTGCCTGCCCTGCTGGGCGCGTATGAAGTCGATTATCGGGCCTCCGAACTTATAACCTGTAGTTCCGGTGTCGCTTCTTTCAATAGTCAACGTAACAGTCTTGCTCTGAATCGCGTCCCATACAGTCTTAATTTCCTGCAAGTCTTTCTTCGCAGGTTCGAGTTGCAGGTCGAACTTCGTAGAATTGATTGTTTGGCTTATTTCCAATGCCTTAGTCTTCAAGGCTTCTATATCGGCAGTAGTCTGTTTCAAGGAAGCTCCGAGTTGCTCAAGCTGCACCTTTTTATTCTCTACGTCTTTTTGCTGCATTGCCTTTTCAATCTCAGAAGCTAACTTAGCAATATCTTCAACTGAAGACTTCAAGCCAAACGTATTCGCCGACATGCTGGAAATTATCTTCTTTGCTCCCTCTACGTCTTCCTTTGCGCCAGTCAGATCGCCTTGTCCCATCTTGCGTCGTATGTCAATGGACTTGTCTGAAATATCAGACGTGGTATATTTCTTTTTGTCAGTCTGCTGCATTGCTCCAAAAACTGCGTCGCTTGCGGTCTTTGCTTTCTGAGCAACGTCCATATAAGACTTTGAGATTTCGTTTTGAACAGAACGTATCTTGTCGAGTAAGGAATCTCTATTTTTTATTTCCGAATCTAATAGTTGTTCGATTTTCTTTTGAGTATCTTCATATATACCGAGCTTCGTTTGCTGCATGTCTCTTTCAAGAGCGATCTTTTTCTGATTTCCTTCTTCGGTCAAACCCGCTTCAGTGCCATATATTTCCTTAATCTTTCTTAAATAACTTGCGTAAAAGGTTTCAGTTGCGCTCAGCCTCTCCTGCATAGCGTTTTCTAATTGCTGAGACAACCTATTGGAAGAACCTTGCAATTCCCGCAACCTTGTATCTATGTCTCTCCTCTGCTCAGATAACTCTGACTTTGCCTTAGTTAAACTTTCAAGCAAAGACTTTTGCGAGTCCGAACCAGCCGGCAAGTTGTTTGCATACGCCATCTGATTTTTCATGTCAGATTCTTTTTCCGTCAAGCCGCTTGACTCGTCCAACAACTTCATATGCTTGTCGTGGACATCTCCGAGTTTCTTTATTATCTTATCGAGATAAGTAGAATACGCAGTGGAAAACCCCTTCATATATTCAGAGGAACCCTCAGTCATGTTCTTGCCTATATCTTCAATTATCTTTTTGCGTTCAAGCAATTTTTTATTATATACATCTTCGAGCAACGGATCAAATCCGACTTGACCAGCCTTTGGAGATTTACTTATTCTTGTTTCAATGACACCTAATTCTTTATTTATCAATTGCAACTTGCGCAAAGAAGACTCTTTGGTTGCAGAATCTATGGACTTACCAACTTCTTCCCAATCACCTGTAAGAGCAACTAATTTTTGCCCTATGCTCTTTGTAACAACAGAAATATCTACAGCAAAACCTTCATCCTTGAGGAACTTATTCATTCCTTCGCCTTCTATCGCTATTTTATCTTCCCAAAACTTTTTGTAATCTTCAAGAGCCTTCTTTTGGTCTTCTTCAGTTTTTAGCTTTTCTATTTCTGCAAATTTATTATTTACACCATAAGATTGCATAAGAAATTTAGCTTCATCTTGTTCTCGTTTTTCTTTAGATTTCCTTACTTCATCTTCATCCATCTTGCTTACTCTATCGGTTGCTTCTTTACGAATCTTACTTATTTCATTAATTCTTGAACCTAATGCAGCTTCCAATTGTTTTGGATCAGAGAAGCCATATTTATTAAGCTCTTCTTGCAAATCCTTTTGGTTTTCTTTATGCATTTTTTGAGACAACTTGTCGTCATCGGAACCAGCTCTTACAACACTCTTACCTATCAGTTGCAATGGAGTAGATTGCAAATAGCCTATTTTCTTATATTCCTCCCGCAACTGTTTTTCGTACTCTCTTAAATCTTTTATTTTTTTATCAATGGCTTCTTTATCTTTATCGTTAGAAGATAATTTCATTCTTTCCAAATCCTTGCCGGAAGCTTTATCTATTTCCTTTTCCATTTCAGGTTCTACTTTTACATTTTGCAAACTCCTAAGAATGCCGGCAACCTCAATAGCGAGAAGCAAGACTTTTACTATCGGATTTAATTTCGATGCAAGAGTTATTACTGCTGAAACTGAAAGAACAGTAACATCTTTAAAATTACCCATGCCGTCCGCCATCTTACTGAGATCAGTTATTACAGAAGGCAAGGCTTTTCCTAAACCAACAACAGACTCAGTTAAGTCTTCGCCGAACTTCGTTGCGCTCAATGCGGTTATCAATCCAACAATCGCAAACAAACCGCTTCTTGAAGTGCCTACAACTGTTGATAATATATTCACTGCCGCCGCCGCTGAACCTACAACTGCACTTAGTTGAACAAAAGAGCCTAAAGACTTTAAAGTTTCGGAATCAAGGTGTGTAAGCGCGTCCATGCTTTTCTGCATGGCAATTTCTACTTCATACAACGTTCCTTGCAAACCTTTACCGAGCGCAATCTTCAATTCCTGCACATAGCGTTCGGTCGTACCCATAACCTTGAACCAAGAAGTCATGGACTCTTCATATGCGCCGTTTACCTTCGCGGACTCCCGCAAAACAGCCTGCAAGGTTGCTTGCGTCTTTTCCTGCTTCGTAAGTTCTCTGCCGACTACATTTGTTTCTTTTGCATACAGGCGCTGCGCTTCGGCTTGATCAACTATAATTCCCATAAAACGCAAACCCATAGTATCGGCCTGTTGAATATTCACAATCAAACGTTGAAACGTCTCTGAACTATTCCAACCTGCAACAACCGCCAAGTCTTGAGCCGCTCTCGCAAGCGCAGAACTCTTTGCAAGGTCTATGTTCGCCTGCATCATCTTTGAAATGGATTCTCTTGCTTCCTTCGTTGCGATGCCCAGCTTCTTCAAAGACTTTTCATATCCATCGAGTGCGTCGCGCGAATAGCCGGCGTTCTTCCCAGCAATATACATGACCTTCTGCAAAGTCTCTGCTCTACCAGCTGTCTCAGCTATTTCCTTTGAAAGCCTGAGAAGTCCAATAGATGCAAGAAGCCCAACGGAGTTTTGCAAAACCCCACCGAGGTTGCTTACCGATCCGGCAAGGCTCGTGATCTGAACACTTGTTTCCTTCGCGGACTTTGCAATGGAAGTGTTCAGTTGCCCAATGTCGGCAACCTTGCTTTTCAAATCATTGATGTCTGCTAAATACCGGACCACCATTTCAGCTACTAAAATTTCACACCTCCGCGCCTTCTTCTTTTCTTCCAGGCTTTTCTTGCAGATTCAGATTGTTTCTTCTTAGTTTCTTCTGAAAACTTAACTATGCCTTTCAATCCTTTATTCCAAGCAACTTGACAATTTTTTAATCCTTTATTCCATGGTATATTGCCTAAAAGGGCTTTTTTATTAGATTCACCTATTTTTCTTTTCGTTTCTTCAGAAACTTTCCTACCTATACCACTTTGCGATATAGCTCTACGATGTTTTTTAGAAAGTTTTCTGCCTGTTATTGCTTCACTATTAGAATGGTATTTATAACCTTCAGATATTCTTTTTCTTTGTTCGAGCGTACGTTTTTTACCTTTGTTCGCCATAGATATTTTTCTTTTTGTTTCTTCAGATAAATGGTATCCTTTTCTAATAGACCTACCTTTATTCCAAGGAATTTGGTCAAAAGTATGTCCGGCTTTTGGTCGGATATTATATCCGTTCGAAACAGAATCTAAATGATCTATCCAATATTGCTCTCTTCTAATTAATTTTTTTAAATCATTTACGTTTTCTATCCAAACAAACGAAAAATTTTTAAACTCGTATTTATTAAATGCATTTTGAAGTTTTGAATTGTTATGAACGCCTTTCATTAAACTGCGTTGGTGATGCTTCAATCGAGATTCTACATTTACAGAAGAACCAACATATACTTTTTCGTTTATTTTATTTCGTATAAGATAAATGCCAATTAAATGATTCATAATTAATTTAATCCATTTCTGCTGCGATCAAATTAATTCTCCTTCTTGTCGACTAAGGGAACATTTATAGATTCTTGCTTCTTCATGTGTTCGAGCACCTTTTTCCAATCAATATTATTTTCCATATAGTTCCTTTATTCTCTTTGGGGTCAAAATCATTTCACTTGACGATTCCTTTTCAAATCCGATCTTTTTATAGTATTCTACGGCATTTGGCGAAGGCATTAATCTTACCGACTTATTGTCTTTATACACTTGCTTAATTACATCGTACAACAAGGCAGAGCCAATTCCTTTTCCGGAACCTTTTCCGTTGATTAATTTCGGATGAACGGATAATTGTCCAACATGAATTTCTTCTTTGTACATACCAAAATCTATGTCGCCTAAAATTTCACCTTTGTCGACTATAAAATTTATGTTGTTATGTTCGGCTTTACATACACCGTAGTCTGGTAACTCTTGCCTTTTCTATTGGCAGTTACTTTCTTGGCAACCAACCCAATGCGAGCCTTCTCTATGTCGATGAAGAAGACCATTATTCTTTTACCTCTATTTTAAATTCGCTCAATCTTTCCTTATCTTTCTTACTTAACTTTTCACCCCTTAACTTTATGCTTTTTATATCTTTCAAAGAAACGCCACCAAATACTTGAGCCTCAAAATAAGTTTCTTCATCGGAAATGCTTGCTTTCTCTCCCTTATACAACTTCTTTAATATTTTAGGCTTATACGGATCAAGAGAATAGTATTTGGGGTTACTTATCAAACTTGGCGCTATATGTTTTCTATCATGCGAATCACCTTGGGTAAAAGACGATCTTAATTTCACATCATCTTTTAACTGAACTATAATATTTCCATATTGTTTTAAATTATGAGTACCAGTTTTTCCAGTTTTACTTGTTAAATATCCATAAATAGGAAATCTTTTCGCAGGGCTATCTTTCTTTAACCCAAATATAGCAGATTCGTATTGTCTGCGAAATTTTGGATCATATATACCACCACTGTGCCGTATTTCATGCTGATTTAAAAATTCGCCCTTTTCTAAAATCTTACTTAGTGTCTTAGAATTAAGCCTTATATTCACATTACAATCCTGCATCATACTTTCCACACCTTTTTGATACCGACTTATCGCTTCTTTTGCGCTTATCTTTTCTAAGCCTTTTCTTTCGACACTATTAAAGTGCGGACGATAATTCCTATCGAAATTGTAAATCGCTCGATTTACTTGTGTTTTAGATATTTCAGGCCGAACCCAAACTGTTTGTTGAAAAGTCTTGCCGCTCCTTGTAACGGTAACTTTTCTCTGTACAAGTCCTTCTCTTGCCTTCTCTATGTCAATGAAGAAGATCATTATATTCCGTATCCTTGATTTCTCATTTTTTCCACGTATTCCTCTATGCTCATGTCGTCGATGTTTTTAAACTCGCTCTTTTTAGCTTTTCCAGGAACATTCTCTTTGCCTTCATCGTTGTCGTATTCCGGTTCCATGTACTCCAACGCCTTGCTTATCAGAAAAAGTTGCGAGTAAGTATGGGTCTTTAAAAACTTTGCCCAATCCTGAACGTGGAACCTTTCAAGGTATGAGGCCAGCACAATGAAGTCTCTGTTTACTGGCTTTTGTTTTGAACCATCTCCATCCCCGCCATCGTCGAGATCAGTCCTTGGAAAAGCATCGTAAAAAAATCCGTGTACTTGTTCACCTCAAGCTGAGCATAAATTATTTCCAACAGTTTCGCCTCGGAGCAATTCATGTCCAAATCTTGCTTCATTATTTCTATGCCAGTCAAATTCGCGTGATACTTCACGATGTGCCAAGCTGGTTCAAGAAGGTTGTTTTCAAGCTTCTCTATCTTCTTTGCGTCCATCAATGAGCTTGCTAAATTCTCAGTGTTTACATTTCCGCCGCCGAGTATCGAATAAAAAGGTTCAAGCAAATTATTGAACTGCTTCACATAGTACACAGGCATCTCGGTCACTTCTATTTCCCACTTCTCGACCGGAGTAACGTTATTCTTCTTTATTCGCGAAATTGCTCTTTGAACAAAGTTCTGCTTTTTCACAATTTGAAACTGCTTGTTCACAATCGTTATTTTTTTCGAGCCAAGTTCCGGAAACAACCCTTTGTCTATTTCTTTGTCCGACAATTTGATTTGATCGATTTGTTCTTGTTTCATATCCCTCCTATTTGACCTTATTTTGTGCTCTGTGGCTTAGTGTCGTTAGTTCTAAGCTGTTTTCTACGGCAACTAAGGTAAAGGCTCAGCTTTCCGCTCAAGACTCTTCATTTTCTCTTTCAAAGAATCTATTTTATACTGAAGTTCTCTGATTTGTTCTTCCACAACTCTCGGAGTCGTTTTTCCGACATACCTATCTTGCAACTGCCAAATCCTGTTCTGCGTTTCGTTCACCTGATCGGAAACAATCTTGTAGTCAAGCCTTTGTTCGATCTGCTTGACCGTGTCGCTCAGCGCATACCGATTGTCGACGTAAGAATATGCACCAAATAAAATTCCAACCAAAGTAAGAAACGCAATCGAAGAAGTTATCAGCTTGTTCATTTTATTTCTTCGCCGTTATTTACCTTACAATAGGCAATTTCGGGTGGTATGCAAATCGCAACTACCTCAGACTTTTCTAATGCCCTTGCCATATGCCGAACACCTACCGCAATAGTTACACAGTTGGTTGCGTCAAGAATTTGAATTTCGTCACACGGTTCACCTGTTGACAAATCTTGTTGGCTGATCGTAACTTCCAATCTGCCTTTGACGCAAACCATATGCTCTGCGCTATTCCCATGCGTGTGAAATGGATAGACACTATCTGGTTCAAATGAGCCAAGAACTATTACAAAGTTCCCGCATTCATATAATCTTATTACCTTTACTTTATCGCCGCTAAAGTTAAAACCTTCCGGCAATGGTTCGATCGGCAATGGACTAATTTCTAATGGAGTACTAAAAATCGCCTCAACCATTTTATATGCTCTATCTAAAGCCATATTATGCATAATATTTTCCATTATACTTTCACCTTATCCATGATTTTCATTAGCAAGGCTCCAACTGAACTTATTAACGTAACGACAATGAACCAATAGATAGTGCTGAACTTACTATCTATTTTATCCTGCCATTCCTTAGTATCCTTCTTCATTACCTCAATCTCTTTACCGCGCTCTTCTCTGTCCTTTGCAAGTGTTTCGTGAATCCGCTTACATTCTGTTTCAGTCATTAAACATTTCATATTATCAGCAATAGATACTGATAGCGAATGACGAATTATCAAAACAAGTGTCTTCTCTCTATCGCTCATGGGAATATTGTCTAATTCATTCATTCATTCTCTCCAATTATCCGCAAATTTAATAAAAAAGGCGTTGAAGGAAAACGAAAACTTTGCTTCCGACAACGCCTTTTTATTTTTACCGCTTTCCAGCACCAGTAATCGAATCTACAATCTAAGTAGCCTGATTCTTGTAGAACAACAGCGGCTTCACGATGTTGTCGTTGTCCAGTTCAGAGTCGTACACGCCGTACGCAGAAAGTTCAATGGGAAGAACAGTTTGTTCCTTGTGTCTGTTCAACATGGGATTGTACGTGCCAAGCATTGCGCACTTCTGAATGAGGTTTACGACCTGAGAGCCGTCCTTTGAATCGAATACGACGGCTGCCTTGAGAGGGACGATCGCGTTGCCACCAAATCCAACTGCGGTCTTTACTATCTTGTTTACCTTTAATCCATTTGCAGGAGCAATGGCAAGTCCCGAAGAAAGGGTCAAGTGAGTAGAATCGGGTATCGCAGATACAACCGCGACATTTGAGGAACTTGTCTTTGTATCTTCACTTGAAATTACAACTGCGTCATCTACCGCAAAATTAGCAGAACTTGCAACAACTATACTCGTCTTCGTAGAAGCAGAGCCGACAGTTGTCGAGGCAGCCGTGTCAAGTGTGTGCTTGATCGGAGGTTCGCCCAGTGCCTCCCAGATATTCGGCATACTCCATTCATTAAGGCTCGCCTTGAACGTGCCTTTCATTCCTACCGGCTCCTGATACTTCGCCGATTCAGGAAGTCCATCCATCAACGTGAAAATTTCTCTTTCCATTACAAGCTCTGCACTTCCCAAAAGAAGAGAGCCGCAGTTTCTCCAACCAGTGGGCGGATTCGTAATGTCCACTATTTTTTCAGTAATGTCATTAGCAGTAAGTGGCGCAAGAAGCAACCGCTGACCGCCAATTCTGATATGCTTAGTGTCTACACCGCCACTATATGCTTTTTCAGCCATAGCTTTTCCTCCATTCTTTATTTACCTGAAATACGTCACAGGCAAAATTAAATTTTTATGCACGTAAGAATCGTGTGGTACATCTTTGAATGATAAGTCTTCTACAGGCCAAGCCAAGTTGCCGCTTCCCGACACCCAAGAACCGCCAACATACATCTGGTCAGTTTTACCATTTTCAAGAACGCCGACTATGTCATCGGCTATCAATAACGCTTTTCTATCAGGAATCACATTACCAGTATCATCAGTATAAATATCGATTGAGACCAACATCTCCCAAACCTTGCTTCCGACTACGCATTTGTCCGTAACAAAAGTGAGAGTTATTCCGTTCACAAAAAGATCAGATTGAACATTCCCACCTATTGTAACAGTCGCCTTGCCAGAAAGCTGAAGTTTGAGATACTTGATGAAGGTATCATGAGCAACAACAATCGACATTTATTTTATCTCCCTGAGATCAAGCTGTCCCTGCAACGCCGTGACAAACTTGTCAGCGGCAATTGTAAAAGGGTATCGCGCGGCCATCCTGCTTGTACCAAACTCTATATATCCGGCATACGGACAATTATCAGTTCTCACTCCAAAGTCTAATGTCGCAGCATCCATAAATGCCGTTACCGATTCGTAAAAATGTCCCGTCCTCCAAATGTTCTGTTCAAGTATCTCAGCTTTCGTGAAATCTCTCGCCACAGTGGCCAGTTTTCCGACAAACGGTATCAGAACGGAATCCATGGTTTGCCGAAACAACTCGTCAGGATTAAACTCTTCTACTTTTTTTCTTTTGTTATCCACTGTGTTTCCTCAACAGAACTTTCCATTGCAACGGAGTGCTTATTTCAGGCACTCCGTCTACCTTTAAAACCTTGTACAACTGATTCTGATACTGATAATACTGCACAGTTTCTAAAAAGGCTTTCGTATAGTTATTCGCAGACAATATCGCTTCTATGTCACCAATTTGAAAATATCCTCCGGACTGAGCAACCTTCGACAAACTCAAAGTCTTTACTTTCGGATTCGGCTTGGCCTTTGTTCTTTTTTGCGTTTCCGTACCTTTTATGCCAAGGTCTTCGTCCGCACCAGATGCCGTAATTGTTACAAAGTATATGGCATCCGGAACCAAGCCCAAATCTTCAAGTATTTGCGGTTCGATGTCTGATACTTCTTGCAATGTGTTAAGTAAAGTATCAGCCATATTATCCTATGCTCAATCCCGGAGAACTTGCCATTCCGCCAAACCTGACAGGCAATATAATTTGCAGGCGCTTCTTGATGTTGGACCTCATTATATCGTAGTTCAGCGAAATTTTGTCTGTCTTAACGACAACGGTCTTGGACTCGATAGCATTCCACTCGTCGATCAAAGAACTTATCTTGTCTTCTTCAGCAGTGGTTATTTCTCCAAGCCTCTTATCCAAGTCCGTTATCGCTTCGTCGCCGTATGAATAAGGTACAATCGGATCATATGTAAAGAGAGGTGTCTCCACCAATCCGGGCATCAAGTTTCTTCTTACCAAGTCAAAGTCATAATCCTGGGGTTTTACCAATGGTATCCCCAGGATTATGAACACTGTGATTCTATCGTCTGCGGATAACATACTATGTCCTCAATGTTATTGCTTCCGACGTCAATGTTGTACTGGAAACTGCACTTGTTCCGGTTCCGGTAGCAATTCCTCCATGCGTATGTGCCGCCATGTCGACCGTAAGCTGGTTCACGACATCTATAAGAGCAGCAGTAACGGCAGAAGGATCATCGCTTATTACTATAGGCATTTTTCACCTCCACTATCTTCTTTTTATTTCCTTGCCCTTCAAGCTGCCTTTTGCCGCTTTCGGAGCGAAACCTTTTTTGGTTGCTTTCTTTACTTCTTTTACTTCGACTTTGTTATCTGATTCAGGCGACTCTTCAACAGGAACGTCTTCTGTTTCTTCTTCGTCGTCATTTATTTCAGGCATTTCCCCATCCAATATGAATCCCGGGATTTTGTCTTTTTTCAACACCTGAAACAATTCATCTGAAACAGTTCCAAATCCGTTCTTGAGTTTTACCATCTCAGAACCTATTACTATCTCGCCTTCTTTGTGAACTTCGTGACCGATGACCGGCATATAAAATCCTCCGTTTTTAAATTTTTATTTAATGTTCAGAACCCTTGCCCATTTCTTGGAAGCCTTCAACTGAGGGACGATGTAAAGAAGTATCATCCAGTCAAAAGTAGGTTTTGTTCTTGCGAGGTCCATCTTCATAAGAGGGGCAAGCTGTTTCACGAGCAAGATGTCAGGAGACATATCGCCAATGAACGCCGTTCCAGTATTCGCCATGATGAGACCGTTGTAGTTGTGAACGGTTGTACCATTGTTGGCCTGTGAAGAAGCAGCAACCTGAGCAATGAGATAATAAGTTGTTCCACTGGCCTCTGTGCAATAAATGTTGTACCACTCAGGCGCAGTCACGACTGAAGCTGCGTTCGCAATAGTGAGCGGAACATACTTTGCGAGATCGCTTGAAGTAATTGTAAGAAGCGAACTTGCGGCAGTCGGAACAGATTCTCCATACCTATTGCAGGCAGTTGCCTTGAAATAAGTCGCGCCCTGCTGAGCCGCGTGGAACTTCCCGGTCGACCCAGTCATGGAGCCGGGAGTGATTGAAGCCGGAGCGGTCGGCGCCTTTGTGCTCGAAGCTGCCGAAGGACAAGTCACTTTTGCACTTCTACCAAGATTCAGGAACTTCGACGGAGCCAGCTGAACTGTTCCGGAAGTTGTTACGACCTCTTTTACTACCGCACCGGCTGCAATTCCACCGCTGTCGGCAGGATACATAACTCTTCCCTTAGGAAGCATGGACTTTGAAAATTCTTTCGCGGCCTTCAAACCGATGAACATATGAGTAGGATCGCCGTATCCGTCGGCAACTATCTCGGCAGCATCCTCGAATGCACCCTCTGAAAGATCAAGACCAGCCATGTCAAGGTAATTTGAAGAATCGATCATCTGGTTAAGTCCGTTGAACTCAAGACCTTCCAACGTCGGGTAATTGTACTTCAGTGCCCTGTTACCCCAGAACAATGAGTTTTCAACGTCACGGAGTATCTTCATGGTTCCACTAATATTCTCAGTAGCGATCGCGTCGTTGAGAACTGTTCTTACGAGAGTCGCCTGATGCTGAACGCTTCTGGTCGTTCCAAGATACTTCACAAAATCTTTCTGCCTTGCAAACGTGCTGTCGTCTTCCTCGGGCTTCTCGCCAGCCGGAACAAATCCATATCCGTCTGCGCCATAATCCGTCAACTGATTATACTCTTCAACAGTCGAGTAGGCGGGTACTTTGTTGATCATCTGCCAAAGTACGCAATGCTTCGCGTCAAAGGTTGTCGAAACCAACGTGCCTTCAAGGGACTCAACCCTCAGGGCATTGCCTCCGGAACTCGGAGAAGCAGTGTATCCGACTTCCAACGCCTTGTTTAACTCATCGAACTCTGCTGCCGAAGAAATTCCGGCTCCGTCTTCAAAACCTATCTGTACAAGTTCGTCCTTCATAGTTTATTTGTCCTCCTTGTTAGGATAAATCTCATCGACCAAGGACTTTTTCAGTTTGCCTGAACTTTCAAACACGGCAATGTCCTGAGTCGTCGCCTTCCCGCTCTTCTTGAGGTCCATGAGTTTATCTATTACCTGAGCCTTAGTAAGCTTCTGGCCTTCAGGCTGTTCGAAGCGTTCCTGCCCTTTCACAAGAACAGACTTCCTGCCGCCGATCGGGGTATTCTCAAGCTTCTCGATCCTCTCGTTCAGGTCGTCGAACGACTTCTTCATTGTTTCAAATGATTCCTTTACGGTTGTTCCGAAATCAGCAAGTGATTTCACGATCGCATCCTTGCCTTCGACCTGACTCTTCGCGAGCTTGTCGATTGAGTCACCGATCTCGCTCGTGAGGTCTTCTAGGAACGGAGCAACGTCCACACCTTTCCTTATTTCGTCGGAATTGTCGATTGACTTCTGCACGAATGTTTTCTCGTCGTCCTTTTTCTCTTCTTCTTTCGGAGCAGCGGCTTCCTTCAGAGACTTTACCAAATCTTCGATCTTGTGAATGCCTTTCATGAGGCCTTCCTCGGTCAACGGAGTCTCTTCGTCTTTCTTTTCTTCAACTTTTTCTTCTGCCATAATGTACAACCTCCTTTAGTTAAATAAATAATTTACAAATTCTTCAGCGGACGCGCGAGTGTGTCTACCAGACTTAATCAACAAATTAATCACATCCGCCTTTGTGAGCAACTTTTCCTTGTCACCTCCCTTGCATTTTTTCTTTGATCCATCAAGACTTTCTTTTACAAGCATTTTCATGTTTCCGTCTTTCTCTACGGAAGCAGACTTGCTGAAGCAATATCCGCACTTCAAGCAAGAATCCGCCTCAGGATGTCTACACATCCCTTTCATAAGAACAGCCCACGTCTCTTTGTTAATCGGAGACATAGTAAGCGCAACATTCGTAATTATGCTCTTCGCAACTCGCTTTGGATCTTTCTTGTCTCTTACCAAAGCCTTTCCTTCTACGGAAAGCCTCATCTTGCGATTCGACTGGCTTTTCTTTAAAGCCTTCATGAGTTTATATGCCTTCACTGATTCATCTACATCTTTATACAACTCGCCCTCTATGTAAAGCTTCGCGGGATTTTCTTCAAGAAACTTTTCAGACTTAGTTATTTCTCCAAGTATCATTCCCGCTCCTGGCTTATGGTTCCAGTTAATCACTCCGTGCTGATCAAGGTAAGAAGTGTCCATCCCTTTTACGATCAAGGTTTCTTCTTCTACGTCGGGAACTTCAACAGAAGCTATCCCGCTGATCAGCCAAGGATCGTCTTCTTGTTGAGCGGACTTCTCTATCAAATCTACTTCGGTAGAAAAAGAAAAATCTTCTTCGTATGTATCTGAATACATATTTCCTCCAATATATTATTTTCTATCTACTTCTTGGCGTAAGTGGCCATGTATTTAAAGCATTATTTGTAAATTCTTTATTTTTTTTCTCTAAGTAATGGTGTTGAATTAGTTTAGCATACGCAGATTCTCCAGGAGTAATTCTACCTCCATCAAGAACTCTTCTATCGAGAATGTCGTTAACTTCTTTTTTATGGTTTTTTAATTCTTCTAAACTCATTTTAGACAACTTTTGTTTTGAGTGAATATCGTGCCCTAATCCTGGACGACTACCAGCTCTAATTGTTCCACTTCCACCATGCCCAGGACGAGGACCACTTCCTGGACCACCTTTGTTAAAACTTTTTTCAATATTGGTACCAACATAATCTTCCAATCTTACATTGTTAGACATATTTCCTCCCAGGTATTATTTTCTCGAAGACAAAAAAGAAGGGAGTCGTAGACAAGGACTATCACAACACCTTGGCTGACGACTCCCTCTTTGGCAATTATGCCGGAGCATCGATCTGCAAATATTATATAAAACTCTTCACAAATAAATAAAATTTGATTCTATACAATACTCTATGGTTTCAATGTCTTTTCTTTCCCTTTCTACTCGTTTTAAACTATTCTTTATCAAACTTAACTCTTTTATTCCCGTCAGGAACATAGAAATCAGCCTGCGGTATTGCGGTTGTTAGCTTTAAAGGTAAGTCCACCATCGTCTTGCAACCCTTCTCTGGACACATGCCCGAAACAGTGCCATCACTTTTTGCCACTGTTATCACTGTTCTTATCTTTACCTTTTGCGGGTACGCTTTTACTATCTCGTACCCGCACTTCGGGCATTTTACCATCGGCACCTCCTTCTTCGAGCACTCTCTCCACGATAGAAACAGTTCTCACGCAAGAAAGAATCAAACTCTTGTCGGACGTGAGAACTACGCTCCTCGTCTTCTTGCCGGCAGTACAGTCCATGACCAAATTGTTCTTCATTGCGATCTTCACTATGTCCTTGACCGGCTTGCTGTTGTACTGGACTACCGTCACTATCTTTTCGAGCGCGACAAAGTTCTTTTCTCCAACGGATATAAAGATGTTGCTCTTTTTCATAGATCGATGCTCCTTTTATTTTATTTAGTATTTTAAGAAAGCATAAACTCTTTCAGGATACGGTATCCCAGTCTTCCTCAAGGTGTCCAGTTCGATATTACTCTTGGTCAAGGTTTCTTCCTCAGGGATACTCAACGACTTCCTTACCCTTTCCATGGAACGCGCCAAGGACTTCGACACGCCGCTTGTTCCGTTGCTCTTGACTTCGCTCTTCATTGTCTTTACAACTCCATCTACAATGTCCCTTACCGTCGTGAGGTCGAACTTTGCCTTCCGACATATCTGAAGCAAGTTAGCGTCGTATCGCCAGTCTTTCACAATGTTCCTGTATACCTTATTCACAACATCGTTGATCGCCTTCTGATTCAGTTCGGGAACTGCCGGAGCAGCAGTCTGTATTGTAGAATCTATCAACATGGGTTGTGAAGATACTACTTCACAAGCACAAGGGAAATAAGAATACAACTTCCAGCGGGCACTGTCTTCAAGCATAATGGTCAAGACCTGTTTTGCCTCGTCGTTTGTAAATGTAACTGAGTTGTCGTCTGCCTTCTTGATTTCGCTTTCTTTTTCTTTAAGTACATCGTCTATTGAATCGATTTCATATTTCATATTGTCCTCCCTTAGATTATTGCCACAAACTGTCTTGCTCGGAGCCTCGACTGCCTTCTTCACTTCCGAAATCTAACTCTGAATCTACGCCTTGCTGATCTCCACCTCCCTGCGACTTACTTTGATAAAATCCCGCCAACTGAGGATTCAGTATCATTTCTCCACCTTCTTCTTCTCCGACAGGATCGAGTCCCGCCTCTTCACGAACCTCGTCGAGTTTCTTATAAGAAGAAAGTTCTTTATTTCTATGATCGATGAGTTCGGACTCCGTCCTTATATCGATCCCCGTGAACTCAAACATCCACTCAGAATCAAGCAAACCAACAACCTCGTCATTCATCATGTAAGCAAAGTTCGCAAGCAATGGCCTCAATCCTTTGTCTTTTGAGTGCTTCAGCTTTGCCTCAGGATTCGTCTCAAACAACGGAGCAGTGTCATTACCGCCACCCCTGAAGTCGAAATTTATCTCGGCAGGATCGATCTGATATATCGCGCACGTTATCTTTATCAAATACTCAATCCACTTGTTGAACTCCATTTCCTTGTTCGTTACCTTGTTATTCAAAAGTTCCGCGCCTCCGCTTGCTTGCAGAACCGGAGTCGTATGTGCGCCTCTTGAGCCAGAAGTAAGCCTCTTGAACTGCATCCGGAACTCCTTCATAGTCTCAGGATCGACGTCACCCTTTATGTTAAGGATTCCCTGAATCGTAGTCCCTTGCGTGAAAGCCTTCTGATTGTAACTTTCCGCGTTCAGATGAGAAGTTATGGTTTTTACAAGCTGTTCCAATTCGCTGAACCCGTATCCCTTCGAATATATGTCAGTCCTCGGATTCCTTATGAAGAATCCAATCTCGTCAAAGCTGAAATTCACATATGGGTTTCCGCCAATGACCTGAGTAAACGCAACCTCTTTGTTGTTCTTCGCGGCCAACCTGATAGTTGCCCCGTCCACCGGCCATATTTCAAGGAGTTTGTTTCCTCTGCCGAACACTTTTTCAAACACGCCTTGATCATAGGTCAAGCTGTCTCTACCAATCTTTCTCAAGAACCCATTGAAGTTGTCCCTCTTGATGTTGTTCTTTCGGTCAACCCTTTCGGTAGAGCCGCAGTTGTATATAAACTTTTCTATCTCGGCGGCATGACTTACGTCCTGCTTGCTCCATTTCTTCGGATGCTTGGTCCTGTGGATTACTCTGAACCCCAAAGAATTTGAAGAACTCAACTCCAACAAGCGAGCCGGCATCGAGAAAGAAGATATTTGATTGACCCTCGTTATTATCACAGAGGCGACAACCGAATCCTTCGCGACTTTCTTCAGCAAGTCGAAATTCATCCTCACGTTTTGATAAGGTTCCCGATAGTTGAACAAGGAAGAAAAATCCATCGGATCAAAATGCAAGGCTTTCTGACCGCCGCTGTTCGTAGTCAAAGCAGTAGTCTTCCTGTTCAAGTTAAAAAAGTCTCTAATTGCTATATTTTGCATAACACCTCCCAAAAGGTCTCAATTCACTACTTTCCGACCGACTCTGTGCAAATTGCATACGCAGAAGACTCGTCCTTGCCTTCCGCCATTACTTTGTCTACGCATTCTTTTTTCTTCATGCTGCACTTCTTTCCTTTATAAAACCAATCTCCGGATTCAGATTTCGCAAAATTACTCTTAAACTTATTCTGTTTAAAACTTTTTTCAATATTGGTGCCTTCGTAGTCTTCTAATTTTACGTTATTAGACATTTTCTTCTCCTTTGGAACCTACCTTTTTATTTATTTCTTCTTCAAGCATATTCGCATATGTTTCAAGTTCGGCATTTATTTGATCAAATCCTTCGCTGATCATTTCAACAACTTGTTTCGCTTCGTCATTTTCATTGTTTTTTACAGGCTCTGCCATTTCTTCTCCTTTTCATACTTATTCAAACTCGTTTTAAGGCTATTTAGGTTGTACCCCTTAGTATTTACTGAACTCAGCTTAAAAACCTCTTAAACTAAGCGACACTAAGCCATATAGCATGTTTAAAAGGTATTTACAGTGCTTATTTACCGTTCTATAATATTATTTCTTCTTTTCTTTCTTTTTCATTCTTTTATTAGTATCGACGACCATTTTTACTGGTTCTTTTTTCTTTATTCCGAACGTAGTTTTCAAATCTCCCGACGGTGTATATTCGGTGTTCTTGTTCTTTACTTCAATGTTTACTTTTTTATCCTTGGAACCTCTGTCTACGTTCGTCCCTTTCTTACGGGCGGAGAATATGCTCTTTACTTCATCGATCTTCCTGCTGATCAATTCCTTGAACTTGTCTTTCCACTTCGACGCTTCCCACTTGTAAGGCTTCGTCTCGGTAGAAACTCTGACAGAACCAACCTTCCCGGCCTTCCTGTCAAGTTGAAGCTGCTTGCCATAGTTCGTGGTAGTAACCTTCTTGTAAAGGTTGTTTACTATTCCCTTTATCTTGTCCGGTATCTCGCTCTCGGGCCTGCTGTAAATCGCGGCAAGCAAATTGTCACCCGATACCTGATTCTGCCTTGAAAAGTCTTCAATCTTCAACTGCAAGCCGCCGATCTTCTGGGTCAGCTTTCCGGACTTCATCATCTTGTCATACACAGCGGCAGCGGCATCGGGCAATGCATTCTCTGCCTTTTCGAGAGCAGACTTAAAATACTGCTGGGCCTTGACCATTCCTTCCATGAAGTCCACGGCATTCTTCGTGTTCATCGCCTTCAAGTCTTTTGGCTTGACCCAGAACGTCTGCTCGAAGGACTTGTCTCCGCGTTGGACCTTCCTTCTCACCGGAATAAGTCCCTCGCGCTTTGCTTTCTCTATGTCGATTAAAAATACCTTTGGTTCTTCTCTTTCTCCGTAACCAATACTCTTTACCAAATAGGACATGCGCTTCCTCCTCTTATTTACTTTTCAATTATTTTATCATCACTATCAAATTCATAACCATCCGGAAGAATAATTCCAACTACAAAATAATTTTTATTCTCTGCCTTGTTTAATTTTTTATGCAACTTATGCATTTCATCTTGACTATATACATTAATAGACTTTATATTTTCAGATTTTATTTTACCTTCATATCTAAACGAAGTTCCTGTTCCTCCAGACTTTTCATCGCGTTTAAATTTCTTATCCTTTACCGGCATATCGACTTCTACAATTGCATATTTTGTATTTTTTAATAAATTTTGTATTTTTCTTTCCTTTGCATGAGTCCATACCATAGTATTTTGCAATCTATTTTCATATCCATGCATCGCATACCATATTGCATGGTCTAAAGAAGAAGAAACATAAACAGATTTACTTCTGCCCTTGCCTTCAGAATCGTCATAAAACAAATCACCGAAAGAATGGTTTTTACTATCTCCCGGAACAATACCCTTCTTTAAAATAGAATCTACAACAGAAGCAACTGTTCCATGATAATATAATTTCCCGGAAACCTTATTAGGATTTACATATACTGTAGTTTCATAACTTTTGCCTTTTCTATTGGCGGTTACTTTCTTAGCGACAAGACCTTCTTTGGCTTTCTCTATCTCGATGACAAAGTACATAGGCCCTCCTCTTATTGCTTCAATATATTCTGATATGCTTCTTCTATAACATGGACGTTGTCTTTTATCAGCCAATACTTCTTCACGAAACTCTGAGCACTGTTCCCAATCCTTGTCCTAAAATTTACATCCTTAATCATTTTCTCCAATGCTCTGAACCACTCTTCATAATTATTTTCTAC
>CAUYTX010000256.1:0-2218 GCA_963575665.1 Gammaproteobacteria bacterium
CGAACCCTTGATACTCTCTGGATTGCTATTGGCGAAGCACTTGATTTTTTCCTCCGGATGAGTGTTTTCATTATTTTCTGAACTCAGGATACACTCAACTTAATCGAAAAACTCTATAGCAGCCGTCTCAGTGTTTTGAGTGTGGCAGTTGCTTTCTAGTGTGTACCCGTGCCAAAATCCAAGGAATAAGAGATAGGAGGGTTTACCGTGTTCAATTCAAAAATTTTTGAAGAGGCTGCTTCTCGAATAGGCCAGATGCTTCCAAAGGGAGCAATGATGCTTCCGCAGGAAATAGAAAAGAATATGAAAGCACTTTTTTCGTCGGCTTTGGCTAAGATGGATCTAGTCACACGTGAGGAGTTTGACATTCAAAAGGCTTTACTAGATGCCACGCAAGACCGACTAGCCACGTTAGAACAACAGGTAGAGAGGCTAGCCAAAAAAGACAACTAAAGGGTGGATTCTCAACTTGCCGTGGTGTATAGCCGTGCCCGAGTGGGGATTGACGCCCCGCTAGTCACAGTGGAGGTTCATTTATCCGACGGGTTGCCCAGTTTGTCGATTGTTGGGCTTCCCGAAACTGCCGTCAAAGAGTCCAAAGACCGAATCCGTGGCGCATTGGAAAATGCTCACTACGAATTTCCCCTTACCCGCGTCACTTTCAATTTGGCACCTGCTGATCTTCCCAAAGAGGGGGGTGGGCGTTTTGATTTAGCCATGGCTATCGGAATTTTGGTGGCTTCTGAGCAGCTTTCCACCCGGGCCTTACCAAAACTTGAACTCATTGGGGAATTGTCTTTAGGGGGTGCACTCCGACCAGTTCGTGGTGTATTGCCTGCTGCTTTGGCTACTAGAAGCGCAGGACGTACCCTAATTGTTCCGTCCGAAAACGCTGCCGAGGCATCGCTGGCGCGGGGTCTCACAGTCATTCCTGCTAAGAGTTTGTTAGAGGTGTGTGCCCATCTTCGCGGCGCAAGCACATTGCCTCCATATCAAGAAATACCCACGCCTTCTCCTCCAGAACCTGCTGAAGACCTAGTAGACGTGCGTGGTCAGCACCATGCTCGGCGCGCACTAGAAGTAGCCGCAGCGGGTGGACATTCCTTGCTCCTCATTGGCCCTCCTGGGACTGGTAAGACCATGTTGGCCACTCGTTTGCGTGGCATCTTGCCTCCTTTGCGCGAAGAAGAAGCATTGGAGGTCGCAACGCTTGCTTCGGTAAGTGACGGTGGTTTTCAACCCAGCCGTTGGGGCCAGCGTCCTTTTCGTGCACCTCATCATACTGCTTCTGGGGTGGCATTAGTAGGCGGAGGTGCGAACCCTCGCCCAGGGGAGATTTCGCTGGCGCACCACGGAGTATTATTTCTCGACGAGTTGCCAGAATTTGACCGAAGGGTGCTAGAGGTGTTACGTCAACCATTAGAAGCCGGACGGATCACGATCTCACGAGCCGCGCGCCAAGCCGATCTACCTGCTAGGTTTCAGTTAGTCGCTGCTATGAACCCATGCCCATGTGGCTATTTGGGAGATCTCAATGGGCGTTGCCACTGTAGTGCAGAGATTATTTCTCGTTATCGCGCTCGAGTTTCTGGACCACTCTTAGACCGAGTGGATATGCACATTGAAGTCAACACACCGCCCCGCTCAGCACTCAGAATTGGCACACCTTCGGACGCAGAACCTAGTGCACTGGTGCGATCTCGGGTAGAAACTGCTCGCGCCCGCATGTGGACAAGAAGTGGGTGCATCAATGCAAACTTACGTGGTAAGGAATTAGAACGAGTAGCCTTCTTAACCGAAGCAGACCACCGTTTGTTGGAGAACGCAGCAGAACGTCTTGGCCTTTCTGCCCGTGCTTACCACAGAATTTTGCGGGTCGCTCGCACCATTGCCGATTTAACAGGTAGTGAGGAGATTTCAACCGTACACCTTTCAGAAGCCATTGGTTACCGGAGACTAGACAGAAAAATTGGTGTGTAATAGCAGTTCTAAATTTTGGGAAAAAAGGTCGAGTTCCAATGCAGGACAATATAGGTGCTTCTATGATTCCAAAACCAAACACTAGAGAGTTTTTCGATTAAGTTGAGTGTATCCTGAGTTCAGAAAATAATGAAAAAACTCATCCGGAGGAAAAAAATCAAGTGCTTCGCCAATAGCAATCCGGAGAGTATCAAGGGTTCGTTTGGCCATTTTACGAAGTGGCTGTTTTAGTTTGGCA
>CAUYTX010000257.1:0-2211 GCA_963575665.1 Gammaproteobacteria bacterium
AACCTATTGACTGTTCCAACCAAACAACCATTCAATGAGTCCATTCCGCCTTCTTTGACCGGTGCAGAATCTACTCCGTATTCTACAGATTCTGAGAGTTCCCAGGAAAACTGCGATGCAACAGAAGATATTTTAGCCAGAGCGGATCCGAAGGAATCAAGCTCCACGGGAGACAATCAGTTTTTTTGGCAAATTCACATTCGAGAAGGAACAGATCTTGCGCAGATGCGGGAATATCGAAAATTTTTTCTAGCTACTTACGGAGATTTAGTACGAGATCAAAAATTATTCATGAGCATGGATAGAGCGACCATAAAATTTAATATTCTCCTAAGACCCATGTTGGAAGAAGGGATAGCGCAAAATTTGTGCAAAAAACTTCAGGAACGTGGGGCAGAATGCGTAGTTGTCAAGAAAAAACGCATCAAACGACCAATAGGCTGGCAAGTACAAGTCATTGCAACTAAAAACCTAGCGCAAACTAGAGAATATAAAAAAGTTTTTGCCAGACGGCACGCGGACTTGGTTAGAAATCAAAGGTTAACTGTGAGCTTAACAGAATCAGGAGAGCTATTTCGATTGCGACTGGGACCGACTCAAGAGATGAAGCTGGCGAATGCTTGGTGCAACAAACTAAAATCCCGTGGGGTAGCCTGCATCGTGGTGAAAACGAGGATGCGCTAAGTTATTGAGTCTTCTAAGACCTGTAAAACCAACGCCAATCACTGCCGCTTAAGTCTACAAGAGCCCCCAGCAAGACATCCCCCGGCACTGCTTCTCCGGGGTGTATTCCCCAAAACTCTAAAAAACTTCTCCCAAAACCGATTTCCTCTCGCAATCGCCATTGATGCAAAGGAAACGTTTGGGCACAGTGCGTGCACGTTCTACGATTTCCTAGGGGGTCTAACATCCACTTTGGAATGTCAGTGCGCCACTCAAAATCTTGCGTGTGGCACTTGGGACAACGTAGGGAAATTTTCTTTTCCGGTACGTACCAGACTGGATTTTCCAGAGGAAAAGGCAAATGAACCCGAAAGGGAGCAATATCATTTTCCCCCATGATTTGATAGACAACAGGGGAACATCCCAAAAAGGTAATATGCTCTAAAAAATTTGAACCCACACTGTACCACTCAGAAGAACTGGTCACTTCTGAAGACTCTTTTATCAACCCTAACGTTTGTAAAGCATGGCGCGAATCAAGAGTGTTAATGCAGACGAGTGGATCTACCGGTTGTAAGACTAGTGCATAACTGAGCGTGCCAATCATGGAGAAACTACGGGCTCTGGTGCTGAGTTCTGCCACACGGCAAGTACAAGTGTTTTATCGTCATCCGTGCGCTCGTTTACCCTAGCACTACTTAAAAAAACAGAGAGTTGTTCATTTAGCATAGGGAGAGACTCTTCTGCGGTTTGCCTCATGGTAGAAAACATAGGCGAAAAAAATGGTGCGTGAGCAGAACGGTTTTCATACACTAAAGTCAGCCTTTGTAAGCCATCAGAAAAGAGAGACAGTTCCTCTACTCTGGTTTCGTAAGTAGCACAATGTAAATGTTCTAGTACGTTGCTATCTGTTAAAAAGTTAGTTTCATTGGCGTATTCAGCAATTTCTGGCCAAAAAACAGGTGCTAGAACTCCCTCTTGAGACAGGACAATGCCACCATCCCCTATTTGAAAAAACGAACTACATTCGGGAGAGACCACCGCGCCGAGCAAGGTGCAGGCATAATCTCGTAGAGAAACAGGAGTCGAGGTAGCTACTGAAACAATGTGGTTTTCAAAAACTGTTTTCAGCGTTTTGATGATTTGGGTAATGTCCTCTTGGCTAAGTATTCTTCCTTCTAGCGTTTCCAGAGTTTCTAGCAGGACCCTTTGTCCCTCTTTGCAGGCAAGCTCGGCACCCTCTTTTCCGAGTCGCGCACTCCCAGCACCGTCTGAAACCAACGTCACTAAATGTTCTGTGCCGTTTGGGGCATGCCAAACCGACGCGACGCAACTGTCTTGGCAAGATTCTCCCCTTGCCTCGTGTGAACTCCCCACGACTGATGCGTAAACGACCCGCCAACTCACTTGGGGACTCCTGTCAGACTTCTGCCCAACCAATAGGCGAGGTGAGTGGCACTGCCATACCGGGAGTGGACTGGGATACTGAACGCATCGAACGAGATAACCACAAAAACATTTCTCGAAATTTGAAACCTTGGAGTTTTA
>CAUYTX010000258.1:0-2203 GCA_963575665.1 Gammaproteobacteria bacterium
GTAGAGAGAGAATCAAGGATGATTCTCGACTGCGCACTCGGATCGGACTCCAAATTCTGGTCATTGCTTCTTCTCAAAAGAGTCGAGCGCAAGTTCATACAAGACATTTTTTCGAATGCCTACAATCTTAGTGGCAAGCTCTACCGCTTGACGAGTAGATACCTCTTGCAACAAAATCTTTAGGACTCGCTTAGCTTCTTGGTGCCCAGTGTCTTCCATTTTAGACGACCCTTCCATCAGTAAAACAAACTCTCCTTTACGTTGATTAGGGTCAGAATCTACTAAAGCTACCAAATCAACCAAAGTACCCGAATGGACGACCTCGTGTATTTTAGTCAGTTCTCGTGCTAGCACCGCATGGCGTTCTTTTCCAAAAATGGCCACTAAGTCAGCAAGGGTTTCCTGCACTCGATGCGGTGACTCATAAAATACGATCGTTCGAGTTTCCGTACGTAAGGATTCCAGATGAGAACGCCGTGCTATGGCTTTAGCAGGCAAGAATCCTTCGAATATGAATCGATCGCAGGGCAAACCAGAAACAGACAAAGCACAAGTCAAAGCACTTGGTCCAGGAATTGGAGTTACGGAAATGCCCATTTTTCGGGCAGCACGCACTAATTGGAATCCCGGGTCGCTAATGAGTGGTGTTCCTGCATCAGTAATGAGTGCAATGGACTGCCCATTTTGTAAGCGAGTCAACAAAGCTTCCGTCATTTCCCGTTCATTATGTTCGTGGTAGGCCACTAGAGTTTGATTGATCTCAAAATGGCGTAACAAAGGGGCACTGTGCCGAGTATCTTCCGCAGCAATGCAATCCACTTGGCATAACACTTCAATAGCACGTTGGGTCATATCACCCAAATTTCCAATCGGTGTGGCCACTATGTATAAAGTGCCTTGTTTTCCCATTTTTGAAAATGATTCCTGGCTATAAATTTAAATTGTACCTAAATGGGTAACCAGTTCATTTTTCCAATACCATTTTATCAATTGATACCCATCTTCTTCTCTAAAACCTGTGTTCGAATTTACTAAAATAAGGTTTTTGCAATTTGGGTTGAAGAGCGATTCTGTATCATCTAAAGCTATCCATGAAGAAGATTTTTCAGCTAAACAACATTTTTGTAAAAATAGCTCAATTTCTTTTTGACGTCCTCCAATTTCGAATCCACGTTCAAGTATAGGTGTGACGCCAATGACTTTTTCACGAAAAGGCATATCAAAAAAATTCCTTAATTCTTCAAACTCGTATGATTCTCTCCAAGTGGAACTGATTACAATTTCTGCCTTTGGCATCTTAGTTAGGTATTCCTCGAACAATTTGAGTTTTGAAAAATGTTTACCACACTTAATATGTAGAACACCGTCAAAATCCAGAAATATAAATTTTCGATCCATTGGAAAATCTCAATTGCAAACCTCTTAGCTCATGGAATAAATTTTTTCCAACATAAGAAATCTCGATTTTCAGTTCTTGAAGGCATTTTGTATTGCCGTCTTAAAAATTGCAAACTCTTTTGGTAAGTTTCAGCTATAATAAAACTAGGCGTCCAAATCGAGGTTTTGAACATGGTACGAATTGCTATTCATGGCGCAGCGGGGCGGATGGGTAAAAATCTCATTGAGGCTAGCCAACGTGAGCAAGGGCTTTCCCTGACCACTGTCGTGGAACATGCTCAACATGAATCATTGGGAAAGGATGCAGGAATCTTGGTAGGACTAGATAATCTCAATCTGCAAATAGTCGCAAATTTGCCTGATTTTGTCCAGCGTTTTGATGTGTTAATTGATTTTACTCAGCCAGAAGCGAGCTTAGCAGCATTAGAAATTTGTCGGAGTTCAGGTCGTGCCATGGTGATTGGTACCACTGGATTTTCTCCCCCTCAAAAAGAGATCATTACGAAAGCGGCTCAAGAGATCCCAATTGTTCTCTCACCCAACATGAGTGTTGGGGTCAACCTTTGCTTAAATTTGCTTGACTTAGCAGCGCGGATATTAGGGGCAGAAGTAGATATTGAAATTATAGAGGCACACCATCGCTTAAAAGTGGATGCACCTTCTGGCACAGCTATTCGAATGGGAGAAGTCATAGCCTCCGCGATTGGGCGAGATTTGGAGACATGTGCCGTCTATGGCCGTCAAGGTTACACGGGTGTTCGTCCTAGATCTTCGATTGGTTTTTCTACTATTCGGGGAGGAGACA
>CAUYTX010000259.1:0-2195 GCA_963575665.1 Gammaproteobacteria bacterium
AAACCTGCAGTGCCAGGCAAGCCAACGGCGGCTAGAAAGGTAAAAATAGTAAAAAAGGCAAATCTTAGATCGATACGAAGGCCCGTTATTTGGGTTTGATTCTCGTAATTTCTACGTAGAATTTTTGGCAGCCAGAGAAGTAGCGAGTCATGCCGAAAGCTATTTCGATCAAGTACGCCGAGACGCTCCACAGGATTGGGAAAGAGTAGAACTTGCCTACTCCGCACCAATTCACAAAGTGGCACAGCATTATGGCGTTTCAGTCTCCGATTTGACCGGAATGAACGCGGGTTTAACCAGTCGTGCCATGCAAGGAAGGGTCGCCATTCCAGAAGGAACTCGGATCTGGCTCCCCTCAGGGGCTCAGCAACAAATGGCTTCTCGTGCGCCAGAACCGGTACCATTTGAGACACAGGTTCCTGACACCTCACCAGACTTTAGGGCATACCAACCTCCGGAACCGGGTCCCTACCAAGACACATATGATGGTGCGGTGGCTCAAGTGGAGAGTCCTCTGCGAGTGGATGAAAACGGCGAAATGCACATTACACCTAAGACATCTTCTCGTAGACCTCCCATTTTTAGGGATTATTCCCAAGATTCTCAAGATTCCGAGGATAGTAACAGGCAAAGTGACGAAGAGAGTAGTGCTGCTGATCGTAGCTCTTCTGGACGGTCTAAAAGGGCGTATGCAAGTACAACGCCTAAACCAAAGATCTTCGAGGTAAGAAACCATACCTCAGTTGTAAGGATTCACATGCCTACACTGAAGCCCGAGGAGGTAGCAGAAACAAAAACAGTGCAGAAAAAACCAGTGGCTAAACCCACCTTGGTTGCAAGCAGGGCTCCTGTTGCTAAAACCGCTAAAAAGACAACGGTTGCTAAAGTTGCAGCAAAGCCTATTATTGTGGCTTCTGCTCCAAAATCAACCACAAGTGCTAGGCATTCTGCCGCAGTTCCTAAAACGACCGTTTCAGCAAAAGGGATTCAGGCCAAGGGTACACACCAGAAACCTTCCCCTACTACTAGGATAGCGCAAGCATCTACTCAAACTGCTAAATCCTCTAAGGGGGCTGCCTCGCCTGTTAAGACGGCCAGTGCTAAGGTAAGTTCCCCTGCAAAAGGAAAGGTGCTTCAGGCAAAGGCAGGATCAAAACCAACTACGGTCAAGACCTCGGCACCCGTCAAAGGGTCTGGCAAAAAACCTGGCGCGAAGTTGGTGAAAGCCTCTCTTGTTTCTTCTGGCCGAGAAGGGTAGACAATGTCATCACAAGGCGAGAATGGATGCTCGCTTTGTGTGACTGGAGTAACCAGACTTCCAGAGCATGCTAAGAACTCTCTTACTTTTACCAATTTCTTCGGCACTTTTAGTTTCAGCCTTACCTCGATGGCGGACACAAGTGATACGCGGTGTGGCTCTGACCGCGAGTGCGGTTACCTTTTTGTATTATTGTGTTCTTTTAGTACGGTTTGACCCCACTTCTGGTGATATCCAATTTTTTGAAAGCCACGCTTGGCATGGAAGGCTCGGATCAGCTTTTGCGTTAGGAGTCGATGGGCTTTCTCTGCCTATGGTTCTTTTATCCACGCTGCTAATGCTAGTGGCCATGCTGGCTTCTGGTCGAGTAGCCAACCAAGGGGATGGCCATGCGCGCGGTGCTTCGGCAAAGTTGTATTATTTTCTTCTGCTGACCCTAGAAACAGCACTGTTGGGCGTCTTTTTAGCACGTGATTGGTCTCTGTTTTACGTTTTTTGGGAACTTACCTTGATCCCTTTGTTCTTGTTGATTGAGCGAATGGGAGGCGTTCACCGACAGCGCGCAGCCCTCAATTTCGTGTTGTATACCATGGGTGGCTCCGTTTTTCTGCTTATTTCATTGCTCACTTTGTACGATGCTAGCCCAAACCATAGTTTTGATATGAGTGCCATTGCTTCGGGCATTCATTCTTTGCCGTATCAAACACAGGCGTGGATCTTTTTAGGTCTCTTGATTGGGTTTGGGGTCAAAATGCCCATTTTTCCTCTGCATGGTTGGTTGCCGTTGGCGCATGTCGAAGCCCCTAGCCCAGTCTCTATTTTGCTCTCTGGTGCTCTTCTCAAAATGGGTGCTTATGGTTTACTTCGCGCCGTACAGACACTTCCAGAGGCGGTGGCCAGTTGGCAAGGAATTTTGGCAACTTTAGGTTTTATCAAT
>CAUYTX010000260.1:0-2172 GCA_963575665.1 Gammaproteobacteria bacterium
GGTAGCCCATACAAATTTGGAATAGTTCACAATAGATTAACTACACAAGCGGAAGGATTTTCATTAATTGACAAACAAGAAAAGAAATTTATATGAGAATAGCACAAGTTATAAGTAGCAGTATACCAATTCTTCCTACAGGAGAAAGAGGATGGGGTGCAGTTGAATTAATCATGGATGAATATACTAAAGGCCTGAGAAAATTAGGTCATGAAGTAGATTTAACATGGTTAGATTCAGTAGAACCTGATAAATATGATATTGTACATATTCATGTGGCTAATCTTTGTTTAGAAGCTGCTAAAAGAGGGATTGAGTACATATATTCAACTCATGACCATCATAGCTATCATTTTGGTAAAAATAGTGGTAATTATAGAGAACAATTAGAAGCTATGAAGAAATCAATGTTTTCTTTAGCTCCTGCAGAATATGTAGTAGATTATTTCGATGATACTGACAAGTTGTTTTATATATCTCATGGAGTAGATACTAGCTACTACATACCAAAATTTGATTATAGTAATCATAAATTGTTAATGTGTGCCAATAATGGAGTTGCAGGTGATTATGGTGCAGACAGAAAAGGTTTTAGATATGGAATTGAAGCTGCTAAATCATTAAATTTACCTATTACTATAGTAGGAGCAGATGCCAATACCAAGTTTTTTGAGATTCATAAAGACTTATTAGAGTATGATAAGCTCACTATTATTGACACAAATCCTACTGAGGCAGAAAAGTTAAAGATATTTCAAGACCATACTATATTCTTACATCCATCTAATTTGGAGTTTGGTCATCCTAATTTAACCTTATTAGAAGCTGCGAGTTGTTGCCTTCCAATTGTTGGTACATATAAAGGAAGCAATAAAATTGAAGGGATGTATGTAATGAATGAATTAAATACCGAAGAAGTTATTAAAGGTATAAATTTTGTATCTAGCAAATATGACATATTAGTTGTAGAAATGTCAATAAAAAGAGAATCTTATGATTGGTTGAATGTTTGTAAAAATTTAGAGAAGAAGTATAACGCAGTAAAACAATTCCAAAATTTTGATAGTCCAACAATTAGGAATAAATACATAGAAATATATAATAATTTGTAGTGTTATGATTGAATATAAGTTAACTCATGTACAAGGCCTTTACTTTGAAATAGTAAATGATGAAGGTAAAAATAGAGAATACGATGTTGTTTTTATTGATAAAAAAGACAATAGTATTATTTATGAGGTAAAACTTGGTTTAAAACATTGGGCAAAATTAGATAGAAAGTACCTTTCAGATATAGCTATATTCATTAAATATGAAGGTAGAACTATTAAACAGGTTAACTTATTAGATGAAATAGAAGGGAAAAATGTATTTATAAATTTTGAAAGCTCAAGTCTTGGAGATACTATCGCATGGATTCCATATTGCAGAGAGTTTAGTATACATTATAATTGTAAAGTACATGTTTCTACTTTCCATAATTATTTGTTTGAAAATATGTATTCTGATTTAACTTTTGTTCCTAGAGGTTCTGTGGTTAACAATATACATGCTATGTTTGATTTAGGTTGGTTTTATGATAAGATGAAAGAACCTGTTTTACCATCTACAATACCTTTGCAAAAAACAGCTACTAATATCTTAAACCTACCTTTTGTAGAAACATTACCAATAATTGATTTTCAGCCTAAAGAGAGACCATACGAAGCTAAATATATTGCTATTTCTACCATATCTACATCTCAACTAAAGCATTGGTATTATTGGCAAGAGCTAATTGATAAGCTAATTAATATGGGGTATAAAGTGGTTGAAGTATCTAAACAAAGCACCAATTTTGATAATATTATTACACCTGAAGATAAATCCTTGCAAAATGTGATGAATATACTACACCATGCAGATGGGTATATAGGCCTTTCTAGTGGCATTAGTTGGCTAAATTGGGCACTTGGCAAGAAAGGGTATATGATTTCTAACTTTACATCAAAAGACCATGAATTTCAAAGTAATTGCGTAAGGATAGTGAATGAGGATGTTTGCCATGGTTGTTGGCATAATCCACTATTTAAGTTCGACAAAGGTTCGTGGAATTGGTGTCCTGAGCATGAGGATACTCCAAGGCAATTTGAATGCCATAAAAGTATTACCCTTGGCATTGTATTGGATAAA
>CAUYTX010000261.1:0-2166 GCA_963575665.1 Gammaproteobacteria bacterium
AGTCCGCCAAATACCACCTCACCCGCCCAACCCACATAATCCAACAAAAAACCACAAAAAACCACAAAAAACTGTCATAAATCCACCATATACCTACGTGAACGTATGTAACCCATAATTAAATTACTTTAATTATGGTTTACATACGATCTTTATTCTTTATAGAGCCAAGCTAAGTTTAGTAGTTTATTTATTCTTATGACGTCTCTTTATACGTTTTTGTATACGTTTTATGGCTTGATAACCACTTAATGTAAAGTTGATATCTTCTATATTAACATTATCAACGTGAGTTATCTTATATTCATCATACGTAAAATCTGTTAACCCAGATGGTAAATTTTCTATTTTTGTTATATCGTTCTCCCAACAATCAAGTAGCTGTAAACATTTTGGTAAATTCTCTAATGTTTCTATTTTGTTATAAACACAATTGAACTTTTCTAAAGAATCTGGTAAATTCTCTAACTTAGTTATCCTATTATTACTACAATGAAGTATTCGTAGACCATTTGGTAAATTTTCTAATTTTTGTATAGCGTTATCAGCACAAAAGATTTGTTCTATACTACTTGGTAAATTAGATAATTTACTTATAGTACATTCACTGAAATCAAGTACAACTAAACCATTTGGTAAATTCTCTAATTTAGTTATATTATTACCACCACAATCAAATGATTGTAACGCTCTTGGTAAATTTTCTAATTTTGTTATATTGTTATTATGACAATCAAGTAAAAGTAGTCCATCTGGTAAATTCTGTATTTTGTTAATAGCATTGTCGCTGCAATTAAGAGCTTGTAACCTATCTGGTACACTACTTATTTGTTCGATATCTCCTCCACTGCAATCGTAAAATGTTAATTCTCCCATAAGTATTTATCTATATCTTTATTGCATAAGTATATATTATATTTCAATTTTTGTCAAAGTTATCAATTGATTTTATCATAGAATATTACGATATGTTTGATAAGAAGATCATGGAGAAGCAAGATATTGATGGACTCTATTCCAACCGAGTAATCTCTTATAATTTGTCAAGTAATGACAAATATAAAGATAATAGAAACAAGTCTGTAGATGACTTAACTCTATTCATGTATATAAAGAAAGCATTTGAGTCCACTGGATATTCTAAGGAAATATTCTAAATAAAAAAAATAAATAAAAAATAAGAATATATTACAGTATAGTACTGTAATATATTCTTATTTTCATGATGGTTCTTTAGCAAAAATTGAAATATAATATATACTTATGCAATAAAGATATAGATAAATACTTATGGGAGAATTAACATTTTACGATTGCAGTGGAGGAGATATCGAACAAATAAGTAGTGTACCAGATAGGTTACAAGCTCTTAATTGCAGCGACAATGCTATTAACAAAATACAGAATTTACCAGATGGACTACTTTTACTTGATTGTCATAATAACAATATAACAAAATTAGAAAATTTACCAAGAGCGTTACAATCATTTGATTGTGGTGGTAATAATATAACTAAATTAGAGAATTTACCAAATGGTTTAGTTGTACTTGATTTCAGTGAATGTACTATAAGTAAATTATCTAATTTACCAAGTAGTATAGAACAAATCTTTTGTGCTGATAACGCTATACAAAAATTAGAAAATTTACCAAATGGTCTACGAATACTTCATTGTAGTAATAATAGGATAACTAAGTTAGAGAATTTACCAGATTCTTTAGAAAAGTTCAATTGTGTTTATAACAAAATAGAAACATTAGAGAATTTACCAAAATGTTTACAGCTACTTGATTGTTGGGAGAACGATATAACAAAAATAGAAAATTTACCATCTGGGTTAACAGATTTTACGTATGATGAATATAAGATAACTCACGTTGATAATGTTAATATAGAAGATATCAACTTTACATTAAGTGGTTATCAAGCCATAAAACGTATACAAAAACGTATAAAGAGACGTCATAAGAATAAATAAACTACTAAACTTAGCTTGGCTCTATAAAGAATAAAGATCGTATGTAAACCATAATTAAAGTAATTTAATTATGGGTTACATACGTTCACGTAGGTATATGGTGGATTTATGACAGTTTTTTGTGGTTTTTTGTGGTTTTTTGTTGGATTATGTGGGTTGGGCGGGTGAGGTGGTATTTGGCGGACT
>CAUYTX010000262.1:0-2162 GCA_963575665.1 Gammaproteobacteria bacterium
CGACGGCCATCCTCTAAAACAGCCGCTCACCGGCACCGCACGCATTCACGCCACAAGCCGCCCATCGGCACCCGTCACCGACACACCGCCAATCGTTATGCCCTATCGCCTACAAAAACGCCCTGTTTCATTGGTACTGATAACTATTGTCTTTTTATTAGTACCACAACCACACTGTAAGGTTGTTTCGTTTCATAAATAGAGGCGAGACAACATGTCATCAGAAATTCAATCCCCACTACTCACCCGCATCAACGCGGCTGCTTATCTTGGCGTTAAACCTTCTACGCTCGACAACTGGGCCTGTACTGGTCGGTACAACCTGCCCTATATAAAAGTTGGAAAACTCGCTTTATATCAAATAGATACACTCAACCAATGGATTGAACGCCGAACCAATAAAGTAGGTAAGGCAGGATGCCATGTGTAGCAAAAAAACCTCGCAACGTAGCGAGGTAATATCGATTAAGATTACCCGTTCGAGAGTTCCCAGTGAAGGAACTCTCGATTAAGCCCAGTCGAACTCAGCGACTAAGGCAACGGTAACGCATTTTACCGCCAATCACGGCGCGGTGAAACATGCGTTGCCAATGCTCCTCGTTTTTCGACTGGTTCCAACTATCTAATTCGGAGCCAGCAACATGTATCAATCCCAAATCACCTCCAACGGTTCCACCGTTTCATCGCTATCAAGAAACAATATACCCTGCACCTGCGAAAATTTAACTGGTGCTTTGAACTCAATATCACCCGACTGCGACCATATTGACTGGTTCAGGTGCGGCTTCTTTATGGATAGAACAAGCGAATTAATTTTAGCCATAATAGAAGGTTATAGTATCAAGCGCAGCAAATAAAGCAAAACATGGTCTGAAATGCGCGAAAACCGGTTTCCTAACGGGTGGGATATTTACTCCTATAGTCAGTGGAAACCCCGACAATAACAACCAATCTTTAATGACATTTTCAACAATTGCTAAGTCCGTGAAAATTTTACGCAAGTTCTTCATATTTTCACATTTGGGTTTACCACTGCTTTCAAAACATACTAAAAATACCATAAATTTATGAAAACCAAATAATTCCTTTTCTTTCGTTTGATTACAAATTTGGAAAATTTAATTCGCCAGCATTTCTAAGACTGATCAAAATATAATCTTGAAAATCCATTGAGCAACTTGGATGAAAGCTTCTTATCACAAATTGGAAAAAAGCCGTTTTCAAGATCAGAAAACATCAACAATTTTTCCATATAAAAAAGATTTAAAACAATGGAAAAAAAGTAGGTTAAGTTAAGGTTAAAGGTTAGAGTTAAGGTTAAGGTTAGGTGTGATTGAGTATCGATAGGCGATGGATAGACTATCGATATACTATTTATTTTGATAATATAGCATCCGGAAGTGCCATTTTTCCTTTCTCTACCGCTTTTATTTTGGATTGTCAATTGATACTTTCGTAGTTCTTAATGAGACATAACACAACGTAGTAAACTTTTTATCTTTTTCGAACTTTGTTAAAGTTTTTTACTTTTTATCTCAACTGGTATCGAACACTATCCGACCGATAGATATTTCATAAATTCCACAAATTTGCTAAAGTGTTGGTAAGAAAATATAAGAATAACAGTTTTCCATCGGATCTAGTCTGAGGATATCTCGTCATCCCAAATCGTATCGCATATCGTTTTTGCTCATCTCCTTGATTTTTTATTTTCAGCCTCCAGAATATGCGAACTCTTCCGAATATGGAATCTAACGCAATCACAAGCCCAATAAGAGAAGAAACATACGACTCGGTGCCTCTCTCTTTCTTACTTTCGAGGAATTAAATGTTTTCTTGTAATTGCTTTTGACATATTTTTTAAGCGAATGGCTTCTTCGATTGGTTTGCTCTTCCATCTTGTTCTTCCCATCTTCCAGCACCTGTTTCCCCGCTCTCTGTGCCTCTGTAAGCCCTCCGTCTGCCTCTGCCTGATCTTGCCTCGCGCTATCACCAATGTCCATAATCTCTTTCTGTAATACAATTTTCCACTCATAAACCCCCTCGATAACCATAGTGGCCGAAATATCCATCAGCTGTCCTATCTCCGGATCCGCCTCTGCCATTGCGTGAAAGAGTGCGTCATCCAAGAAACCTGTTAAGATTCTTTCCTCGCCTCTATC
>CAUYTX010000263.1:0-2151 GCA_963575665.1 Gammaproteobacteria bacterium
TCGGGAGCCGTATGCGGTGAAAGTCGCACGTACGGATCTAATCGAGAGCTTCATGAGGTGACTCGTGGTTCGACTCAGCCTAATGACTCTAGTGATTGAAGAGAGCACAAAAACAAGTTATGGATGAGCCTCATTATTTCACTAACAAACAAGAATACTTCAGGAGTAAAAATGTTGTTCTTTATCTTGGAGACGTTCTAGACCAGACTTTTTTTGAAGAACCATTTATTGATTTAATTGTAACATCACCACCTTACAATGTTGGTATCAATTATAGCTCAAATGATGATGAACTTTCCTACGATCAGTATTTGGAATTTTCTAAAAAATGGATGTTTAATTGTTATAAATGGAGCAATACGCAAGCAAGATTTCTTTTAAATATCCCATTAGATAAAAACAAGGGAGGACAAAAAAGCGTAGGTTCAGATTTAACAAAAATTGCTCAAGAGGTAGGTTGGAAGTATCACTCAACGATTATTTGGAACGAAGGCAACATATCAAGGAGAACTGCATGGGGAAGTTGGCTTTCAGCATCGGCTCCATTTGTGATTGCTCCAGTCGAATTGATTGTCATACTGTATAAAGATCAATGGAAAAAAACGAATGGGACAAGGAAATCAGATATGACAAAACAAGAATTTATGGATTGGACAAATGGATTATGGATATTTAATGGTGAAAGTAAAAAGAAAATTGGGCATCCTGCACCTTTTCCAAAAGAATTGCCTTACAGAGCAATAAAATTATTTAGTTATCAGGATGATCTTATTTTTGACCCGTTTTCGGGGAGCGGAACGACATTAATAGTTGCCGCAAATACGGGAAGGAGAGCAGTAGGGATAGATATTGATGAAAATTATTGCAAATTAGCAAAAAATAGAATATTGAACGAAGTTGGCACATTATTTTAGTCATTGCTGTATGACTACTCAATCAGAAATAGTAATAGAATTTTTTGAGGCGAACTCAGGAAGAGATATTCAACACCCTAAAATAGTTGATTGGGTAACAGTTGAATACAAAAAGAGAACTGGAAAAGTGTTTAGGGATCCTGATAGACAAATTAGAATGCTTCATCAAAAGGGATTTTTAATAAAAATAGCTAAAGGAGTTTATAAATACGATCCTGATTTTGTAGAAGTTAGAGAGTTAGAAAACTTTACTGAAGGGCAAAAAAAGGAAATATTGGAAAGAGATGGCTTCAGATGTGTTATTTGTGGAAAAGGAGGCCAGTCTGGTATTGAATTACAAGTAGATCATATCAAACCAAAAGACAAGGGAGGGAAAGCAACCATTGAAAATAGTCAAACATTGTGTGCAGCCCATAACTTCAGAAAAAAGAATTATCAACAAACAGAGACAGGTAAAAAAATGTTTATTAGATTATATGACCTTGCAAAATCAATCGATGATCAGGAAACAATGATTTTTTGCACTCAAATTTTAGAAGTTTTTGAGAAGAATAATGTAAACGGACACATAGTTTGGAAAAGATAAAAAAGGCACATCACCAGGTAAACTCAACATCAAGCAAGAATGAAAAAAACTCTGGAAGCTAGGTATAGCCGTCAAATCCCTTCTCAGTTTCTCAAGTTTTAGTGTATATCCAACTTTTATGACTTGAATTGAAAATCTAAATCTCCTGCTTTTTCTTCTATCTCTACTTCTCCGCCATTGACCAATTTTCCGAACAACAATTCTCTTGCAAGACATTTTTTAATTTTTTCTTGAATGAGGCGACTTAAAGGACGTGCTCCCATTTTAGAGTCATAGCCTTTTTCGGCTAACCAACGTCGGGCGGATTCTCGGACGTTAATGGTTACGTTTTTACTCTGTAGTTGTGTTTCCAGCTCTAAAAGAAGTTTATCGACTACTCGTACCACTGTCTCCGGGCTTAATGGTTTGAAGGGTAAAATAGCGTCGAGACGATTTCTAAATTCAGGTGAGAAAACTTTTCGGATCGCCTCTAATTGATCGGAACTATGGTCTTGTACAGTAAATCCGATGGAAGGACGACTCATTTGATCTGCACCAGCATTGGTGGTCAAAACAAGAATGACGTGCCGAAAATCAATCTTACGCCCATTGTGGTCTGTTAAATTCCCGTGATCCATTACTTGAAGCAAAAGATTAAAGACATCTGGGTGT
>CAUYTX010000264.1:0-2140 GCA_963575665.1 Gammaproteobacteria bacterium
TTTCCCGGTTCATTATTCAACTTATAACCCCAGTCTCTTACGTGGTCCATTAAAGACTGTACATGTTTTTGTAAATAGTAACAATGATACTTTGCAAACTCCATATCAAAACCTGATCCATATTTAAATGACCATTTGTCTATCAATTCACCCGAATACCCATTTCGTATAGTCAATACAACATTGCTGTCGGCAACATATCCAGCTTGATCTAAGGTTAAAATTATATAGTCGCCATGTCTGCTAAATGTATGGATAAAAGTTTCGGCGAAGATTACGATTCTAATGTCGGTACATTTCAATTGCTTGATTATAATTCATGGAGACTTCAAAAGTATCAATATTGTTTTGTAATAAGTAAGGATTCTGAGGCTGATAAAATCGCCGCAAACAATACGGTTAAAGAGCTTGAAAATTCTGGATACGATTCTATTCATTTGATTGTTGGTGGTGATCCGAAAACAAGTTCTGTTATAGGCACACTTCCGGCCTATTGGGGCATACATACATATTCATTGCTTGGTCCTCAAGAAATTCTTCGGGTAATACAAGGAACTGCTACTGAAATTATACGAGAATTGCTTGGCCCTATAAATTTTATAACAAAGATAGCTTCTTATTCGATTGTACCAAAAGGAATGATACACGTTTTTTATCTCGAAGGATTTGGTTCTGCGATTACATTGCCTCCTGAAAGCACAATTAAGAATATATCGACGTCGCAAACTTTTCCAGATACTTTGGTAAAAAAACTTACGATTCACTACAACAAAGTTAAGAGTCTTACACCGCTACTGTTGACAACGCAAACTATTCCGGAAAATGTTTATTGGATCGACCCTGTAAGTGGACAAAGATTATTGACTATGAGAAAGATAACCACTACAAAGAAGTATGGAGATACACTGGTAAGCGAAGACTCAAAAACATTTCAGTATGCGATCATAGAGACTAATGGAATAAAGTCTACGATTGGTGGTTTAAATAATCAAGAATATACAAATTATACATATGACGTTCCTGCTAATAGTATTAAGCGGAATAAGAAACTAATGAGACGAGAGTCTATGAAGGATTATTATTATCGATATACAACGACCCCTATTAAATGGAAATCTGAATCTTGCGAAACTTCGTATAAGTACAACGGTGAAAAAATGTCTGTAGAAACAACTCAAACGATCCTTATTTCGTGGTTGACCACCGGCGTGGCATTCAGCCATTGGGATGCGAGACAACAATCTCAGATACAAACAGAAAAGGCAACCAAGAAAACTGTTGAAACAATTACTTATACCCCGATAAACGCAGGGCAAACAAAGGTGTCGAGACTTTCAACCGAAGACAACTTAATCACTGGAACTTCAAATTCTTCAATAAACGAAGTCGTGCAGGCTGGAAACAATAGTGTTTCGAATATGGGATATCCTATCGAAATGGATACGGACACGATAAAATGCACGTTGTCTTGGGTAAGCTATGGTGAGATAAGAGAATTGACCGCGCCAGTTCAACTTTCATTGTCCGACATAAATACGATCTTGACAAAGTCTTTGCGGTTTTTGTCTACCATAAAAGAAACGACCACGTTAGCTTTTCCCGGAATAGTAAAAGCGACCTTGGGTTCAGTATTTAGCTATGGAGTTCTTGTATCTTCGAGTATTGCGCGAGACGTAAATTCCAATTCGATAATATCTTCAATCACTATGGAATCATATTCCACAATAACCAATTCGGACATAGGCGTTCCGGAAAGGCAGTTTTAACATGGACTTAACTGCCTTAAGAGAATTAATAGGATCAACAGACAATGACGATAGAGTGACTAAGATTAAGATTGGAATCGTGAAAGAAGTAAAGGACAACGGCCAATATCTTGTAACGACGGAAGGCCGGATGTATTTGGCGACATCTGTAAACAGTCTTGAATTAGACGTAAAGAACGTGGTTTATATTTCCAAAGAAACCACGACTTCAAAATGGTTCATACTGGGTGTAGTTACATAATATGATACTTGCAAAGATCAAGAAAGACTTAGGTAATGGACGTTATTTGCTCAGCACTTATGAAGTAGGCATTGTGATCGGAGATATGGTCTTTGCCGAAGGCGATATGGTATTGACATCTATTACTGACATG
>CAUYTX010000265.1:0-2085 GCA_963575665.1 Gammaproteobacteria bacterium
TCCTAATGCAACTGTTGTAAGACCTACTGGAACATCACAAACAACACCTGCACCGTTGCCAGGGCAAGTCAATGTAACAATTGATGGAGTGACTACGGCTATGCCTATTGCTCAAGCCGAAGCATTAAACGCTAAGTTTAGGGGCGCAGAAACAAGTGCGGTTGAAGGCGCAAGAGCAGGATTTGATTTTGTAACTGTTGCTGATCCAAAAAATCCATCACAAAAAATTCTAGTTCCTAAAACTGAAGCTGCGGCGCAAGCAGCATCAGGCACACCATTAGTAGTTGAAGCTGACAAAAAAATAGCGCAAGGTATTTCAGTCATTGAATTGGCAGAAAAAGCTAAAGGATTGCTGCCTCAAGCAAGTTCTGGCGCTTTATCAACATTGGCAACAATAGCAACAGATGCAGCAGGTTATGCAACTAATAAATCTGCCGCAGATGCAAGTTTAAAAGTTATCGCTGCGGGATTAACTAGTAACGTACCAAGGTTTGAAGGGCCACAAGGCGTTCTTGACGTTCAATTGTATAAACAAGCTGCCGCAGACGTTGGCAATCCTTTAGTTCCTTACAAAAATAGAATTGCGGCACTTAATACTGTAATTGAGTTAAATCAAAAATATTTACCTGTTGGCGCTGCACCATCTGGTTCGGTTCGTAGAATTACTCCACGGACGGGTCAACAATGAGTGCCGGAACATTTGAAGTAAAAATTGGCAAAGAAACTTACGAGGTTGATGCCAAAGACGAAAACGAAGCGTGGACACTTGCAAACAAGTTTCACACTCAAAATCCCGTTGACACAAAAGAAACGCCTGCGCCTAAATCAATGTTGCAAAACTTTGGAATGGGCGTAAGAGATGTGATTGAAGGCGTGTCGCAATTGCCTGCGCTTGCTTATGACGTTGCTGCATTGCCATTTCAAGTCGGTATAGCTGGATACAACGCTTTGACTGGTAAGCAAGGCGGTTACATTCCTAGTGGTCAATCACAAGTACAAAAAGGGCTTGATTTTGTAGGATTGCCAAAAGCAGAAACAGAAGATGAACAGTTAATGTCTGCCTTGCGTCGAGGCTCTGCTGCTGCTGTAAGTCCTGTTGCTGCCGCTAGGGGATTGGCAACGTCTGCTGTGCAACCAATGAGCAAATATTTAACAAGTCAATTTGCTGCCGCACCAGTTGCTCAAGTTGTAGGCGGTGGTGCAGGAGAGGTTGCAGTCGAGGCAGCAAAACAGGGTGGCGCAGACCCTCTTTCGCAAGCTGCTGTTGGATTGTTGGCAGGAACAGGAACAGGTTTAGCAACAAGTGCTGGTGGCAAATCTTTAGCAACAGCATTAAAGAATATTGATGAAAAAGGCATTACGTCAGCATTTAAGGGTGAAGTTTCAACCGTTCCAACAAGAGAATCCTTGGCGGCTCAATCAGGTGCTGCGTACAAAGCTGCGGACGATGCAGGCGTTGTATTTAAAGACACAGGGTTTAAAGATTTTGTGCTTGACGTTTCAAGTGCGGCTAAAAATGCGGGTATTGACAAAACAATTCACCCCAATGCCTCTGCCGCATTAACTAGACTTGTCGATGAAGTTGGCAAAAATCCAACTTTAAGTGAAATGGAAATTTTGCGCCGTGTTGTAAAAGGCGCAGCTGCAAGCAAAGAACCAGACGAACGCAGAATTGCTCAAATAATGGTTAAAAAGTTAGACGATTACGTTACTAACGCAGGCGCAAATGACATTTTAGCTGGCGATAAAAAAGGTGTTGATTCACTTACGCAAGCACGAGCTTTGTGGACAAAAGTAAGCAAATCAGACACGATTGATGATATTTTAGAAAGGGCAGAATTAAAATCAACTTTCTTTACTGGTTCAGGAAAAGAAAACGCATTAAGGTCTGAATTTAGGGCGCTTGCTTTAGATAAAGACAAAATGCGTATGTTTAACAAAGAAGAACAAGACGCAATTAAAGCCGTATCTGCTGGTTCAGCTACTTCTAACGTATTGCGGTTTTTTGGCAAATTAGCACCAACTGGTGTTGTCAGCGCAAGTGGTGCAGGCGGTCTAGGGTATCTTATGGGTGACGCATTAGGT
>CAUYTX010000266.1:0-19471 GCA_963575665.1 Gammaproteobacteria bacterium
CTAACCGGGCGTGTCCCGCCCTTCGGATGCTGGTGGTACTAGATTTCAAACTAAAGTCAAATACAAACCGCGCTATTCATCCTCGCCCTGAAGGACGGGGTTTTTCGCGCATACTGATAAATGGTAATACATCAAAACCAACCACCCCGCCCCTGCGGGGCACCCCTCCTTATCAAGGAGGAGTCCCTTGTTAAGGGCCGAAGGCAGGAGGGGGTTTCACAAAGCATAGCCTAACCATTTTGCGTTACTTCAGCTATGACCATTTGATTTTTCGATCTGAAATGGTGACCTCCACGGGCTAAGTCCCGTGGGATGACGCCGAGCCTCTTCTTCTAGCATCACGGGAATGCCGTCTCGGATCGGATAGGCCAAGTGCTCTGCCTCACAGATAAGCTCTTGGGGCTGTGCGTCATAACGCAAACCGCCTTTGCAGAGTGGGCAAACCAGAATTTCAAGTAAGCGTATGTCCATTTTCGGAATTTGTTTACCGTTTTTTGGGAGGAGTACTCTCGAGACCGCTATCTATGGGAGCGTTGCTAGGTTTGGGAACAGAAGTATTTTCAGGTTTACTCCCTTTAGGGCTGTTTTTCTGAAGACTTTGCTCGCTGTCGATGGGCACATTTTCAACGACTGGTTGTGCTCCCGTTTTTTTAGGAGAAGACTTTTCCAAATTGGCCTGACTATCAATGGGCACGCTGCCAAAATTAGGTGCTTCGCTGCTCCCCTTCTTTAGGTTGGAGTCACTATCAATAGCTCCAGTTCTAAAATTAGGTAGTTCTACAACAACAGGGGGAGCTTTTTCAGCCTCCGTGGGTTCGACAGGTTTATCAACTACAACAGGAGCCGGAGGGGCTATTTTTGGTTCTTTGTATACCAAATGCCGTTCTGCGAGTAAGTGTGAAAATTTGTCATAAAAAGTCAAAAAATATTTCGGAGAAACATTTCCAGAATCGACTGCTTCTTCTTTCTTGTTAAATGGCAATGGTATAGGAATGGTAATGCCCGCAAGGCCTATTTGCCCAACACCACCTTGTTTTTCGGTAATCGAGTAAGAAGCTGACATGAAAATTTGCGTGCTCTCTTTTTGCAGCTCTTCTATGGTCGCAGTTAGAGAAACGTAGACTCTTTCTTTTGCATCCTTAACACTCTGTGAACCATGTGCAGATATGATTTCTAGTGATGTCCGTTCCGAATTCCCAATCTGGAAGTTAGATGCCAGCATGAAACGCACGAGCACCTTAGAGATCAGTTCTCTGTTAACAGGAAACACGTGTTCTTTGTAGCACTTCGTCCCCTGATCTTCTTCTGGAGGGGGTTCCTGGTCAGGAAATAAGCAAGAAGAAGCATTTATACTGCGCAACTTTCCTTGGTTATCAAAATCAAGGATGGTAGTTCGCTCTTCAATTGGACTGGTTGTACTCGATGCGTCTACGGTTTCACGTTGGTTAAACTCCCACCAGGAGTGACTCTCATCAGCACTGGTGAACTTTAAGCTAGGGAGGTTCCCACCCAATACCTTTTTTACTTCTTCCAAATTCATGTCTACTTTTACGTTTTTAATGACCTCCGAAAATGGGGGAGGAACCTCTTTTTTATCCATCATCTGGATAATTTCATCTGTACAACCAGTCAACAAAAAAGCAAACATCCAACTTGGAAACCTCATCACTCAAACCCTTCTAGCAGAGTTTACTTAGCAGCAGGAGCAGGTGTCTCACTCGCAGAAATGGCCTTGAAGTACTTTGTTAGATACTCCATAATCACCTCTACAGCTTTCTTAGTGTGGCTGGCTACTGCAATGTGTACGTAAGAATCGTTGGAAAACTTTTGACACTCCATGACTACAACACTCTGCTCTCCGTAGGCAATGACGGCATCTGATTCGCCGTTTTCAGCATCTTCTGGAATCTTCAAGTTCATTTTTTCAACGGCTTCTGTGGCTTTTACATAACACTCCGTAAGGGCACATTTGACCTTTATAAAAGCAGTCATCAATTGGGGTGGGGTACTGTGACCAGCACCTTTGGACGAACCACCAGATGTCTTTGCATAACTAGCGACACTAAAAAAACATTGAAACAAAACCAAAGAAAAGAAAAGGACACGACGCATAAAGAAACCTCCAAATGTTTGAGTCTGTCTTTAAGGGCTAAACAGCCCAATGGTAACATAACAAAAATCATGATGCAAATGCTAAACTATTGAAACAAAGAGGGATTTCCCTTCCCAAACCGAACCACCACTGGAGTATCATTCATCCAGTCAATTACAGTAGTGGGCTCGGTTCCACAATTCCCCCCGTCAATCAGTAGGTCAATATGCGAATCTAAAGCTTCCCGTATTTCGTCTGGATCAGATAAAGGATCCGTAGCCCCCGGCAAAATTAAAGTAGAACTCATTAAAGGTTCGGAGAGGAGATGTAGTAACGCTTGGGCGATTGCATGATCTGGAACCCGAAGGCCAATGCTTTTCCTTTTCGGATTTTGCAATCTTCGTGGCACTTCGTGAGTTGCCTTCAGCAAAAAGGTATAAGGCCCCGGAGTGCAAGCACGCAGTGTCCGGAAAATGGAATTGTCTACTTTGGCGTACACCGATAACTCTGAAAGATCCCGACACACCAGGGTAAAATGATGTTTGTCGTCTACGCGTCGAATTTGGCGAATCCGGTCTTGCGCTTCTTTGTTTCCAATTTGGCAACCCAATGCGTAGGAAGAGTCTGTGGGATAGGCGACGACTCCCCCAGCACGTATTATCTCCACTGCTTGAGCAATACAGCGCGGTTGTGGGTTTTTAGGATGAATGGATAAGCAGGAAGCCATTTCGAGTGTACATGTTAAGTGATTACTGCAGTGCAATTCGTTTTTGATGACTTAAATGCAAGGATTCTCTTGCTGCAGCATGTTGGATCAATCCTGGAACATCCAAAATGAGAGCCACTTTACCACTGCCCAAAATGGTAGACCCACTAACCCCTGGAATCGCTCCAAAAACGGGCGAAAGGGGTTTAATGACGGTTTGAAATTGCCCCATCAGGTGATCCACCACTAGTCCTGCTTTTCGATTTCCAGAACGCGCCACCACGACATTCTGCCGACGTGCAGACGATTCACGCCGTCCGAAATAATCGCGAAGATGTACACAAGGCAACACTGCCCCTCGCAAATTGAGGCAATTCCGTGTTTTTGCCAAATCGGCATCTTGATCCGTAAACTCTCGACACTCAGCCACCATGTCCAAAGGTACTACGTACTGCGCATCTCCTACTCCTACTAAGAACCCATCAATGATGGCCAGAGTGAGGGGGAGCCGTAATGAAATAATAGTTCCTTGATTGAGTTGAGTCTCAATCTTAACTTCCCCACGCAAGGCTTCGATGTTACGCCGAACTACATCCATGCCTACCCCTCGGCCTGAGAGGTTAGTCACTGAATCCGCAGTCGAAAAACCTGGTTCAAAAATCAGCCTTGGCAGCTCGGCATCAGACATGGATTGGCCTGGTGTGAGTAGACCACGTTCTTCTGCTTTTTTTCGAATCTTGGTGAGATCGAGACCCGCACCGTCGTCTCCTACATCGATTACGATTGCCCCGGCATCGTGACGAGCTGCGAGAGTCAATCGACCGTGGCTCGGTTTTCCATTGGCAACTCGGACTTCTGGTTGTTCTATGCCATGATCGATGGCATTTCGTACTAAATGTGTTAAAGGGTCTGTAATTTGTTCGACTACTGTTTTATCCAATTCAGTTTCGGCACCTTCTAAAACCAATTCAATGTCCTTGCCTAGTTCTTTGCTTAAATCCCGTACTACCCGCTGGAATCGTTGAAAAGTGTCCCCAATCTGAACCATCCGAAGTTGAAGCGCACCGTTCCGTACCTCTTCTACTAGACGCGCCACACTAGCATTGGATTCTTGCAACGTGCTCGAACCTTCCTCACGAGCCAACAAATTTGCACCAGCACTGGCAATGACCAACTCGCCAATGACTTCAATCAGCGCGTCTAATTTTGCTGCGTTGACACGTAATGAAGCTGCTTCTGTTGCTTTTCGCTCTCGAGCGCGCTTTTGGGCTGCTAAGGCAGCCTCAACTACTTCAGGTTGAACCAAACCCTCGTCTACTACAATTTGTCCTAAAGGTTTTCGTAAATCTTGGGAAAAAGCGTCACTAGATGCCTCTGCGGGTAATTCCTCCGACATACTTGTTTGGAGTCGTAATGCTTCACTCAGTCCAAAGGAGGTTAGGGCACCACACCGAACTAGGATTTGCCCGAGCCGTTCGGCTTCGTCAATCTCACCTAGCTGGTCAAGGTATTCGGCAAGACGCGCCCTAGGAGGCACAATACGCAATCGGCAACCATCACGAACAAATGAAAAAACCGATTCGATCTCTGCCTGAGTGGCTGTCGAATCCAATGCAATTTCGAACCCTAGGTAACATTCTTCTGGGTTCATTTCTTGGGCACGTGGTAAATCAGTAGTGACCGTGGCAATGCTGGCAATCCGACCTAAACGCTGTAAGTAGCGGAGAAACCCAAGAGGATCCATGCCATTTTTCAGGACATCTCGACCAAAACGTACTGAAATGTGCCAAAAATCACTTACGGTACTTTGGCTACTCGGGGCATCCGTTTCTGTTTCAGAAGTTATTTCTACGACGGAGGTACCCTGTCCCCCAGCAACACTTTTTGGCGATGTGGCAAAGGCAAGTCGTGTTCTTAGTGCATCACCGCATCGCACCAATTCTCCAGAAGGGGGGCCAGCTTCTAATTCTGCAAGGTCTATCAGTGCCGAGATATGGTCTGCAGAGGCCAATAGTAGATCTACATTCGCGGGGTTTAGGGAAAGAATTCCTTCCCGAACTTGGTGCAAAAGGTTTTCTAGTGCATGCGTGAACCCAACAAGGTGGTCCAGGCCAAACATCCCGGCCGAACCTTTAATGGTGTGTGCAACTCGGAATAATTTATCAATAGTGTCCGGATCCGGTTCTGACTGTTCAGATGCTAACAACTCTCGTTCCATGATTTGAAGCAAATCACGGCTCTCGGTGACGAAGGTCATCAATGCGTCGTGCATGTCCATCAGTTTTCTCCGGCCGATTTACAAATTAGGATCGGATCCCCAAAAATAGCCGCTAGGTCACATAAATCCAAAATCTCACGAACTGTGCTACTGTGTCGAGAAAAACGGATTTTTCGATTTTGGAGCTGTGCTTCGTTTTTTAGGAGCAGTAAGAGCTGTAACCCCGCGGTATCTAATTCTTCGATTCCGGAAAGATCGATCTCAAGGGAGGAAGAATCTTTTAATATGGCCAGAAGAGGTGCTTTGAGGGTTTCTGCTTCATAAACGGTCATTTCACCCTCTATCCGGTACTGACCTGCAGCAATGCGTTTCAGTGGCATAAAAACCCCGGTGGCTTCAAAGATTCAGGACAGTGCAAAGCACCTACTACCTACTTCGATCAATCTTACGTCAGTTCGGAAGAAGGCCCAATTTGGTCTTCAAGCTCAAGGAGCATAGACTCATTTCGTTTTCGCCACCAACGCAGTCCAAAGATCACGAGACCCACCAACAAAGCATTAGAAGCAATTAACGCAACGGTCGGCAAAAGCCAAGAAGGAAGTGAAGAACTCTGAGGTGGAGTAGGTAGTGCTTGTTGTGGTACTGGCGCAGGAGGAGCCACAGGTGGAATCACTGGAGGGTGTGCTACTACTGGAGAAATCGTAAACGTTAACGGTGGAGGAACAAAGGACAACGCACGGCCTTGTAAGGTTCGCCCTCGTGCTTGGAATATCACCACGTAATTACCTGCAGGAGAACTCCCCGGGATCAATGCAGACCAAGCACCATCTTGACCATGTACTAAACTTAAGGGCTGGGCAATGCCTCCGGGATCTGTGATCGAAGCAGTGACCGATAGACTCGAGAGATCAAGTAGATCTGCGACGGGTCTAGCCACGACCATGCGCATTCCATCACTCGTTTCTAATTTGGTCTCTATTCCAGAGGGGTATAAATGGAGCGCGTAATGCAATTCACGTTGGAACGTAGGCCCTTCCACTGTGATTTGAAGTTCTTGGGGACCTGAACGAATAAACCCATTGAGAGACATGCTAAAGATGCCGTCCCCAGGACTGACATCTGGAGCTACACCGTTGTCCTGCAAAGGACGCGTTTCACGTTCTTCTGCGTCGGCAGTGCGTGTAACTGTGAAGTTCAGTAGTTTTAGAAAATCAACATCAGTAACTACCTTGCCTTTTTCACGCAGTTTGGCTACTAAATCAAGAGGTTCACCAAGCAGAGCTTGTGTGGGGAATGGATCCACTTCTAGGTTAAGGTCGGTAATGACCATAGCCCTATTGTCTGGATCAGCATCCGCTTGAATCTGCCAAGAGCCTGCCAACGGCTTTTCAACGGTGACCATGTCGTAGCCTTGCTCCGCAGCCCAATGTCCTTGGCTGGGGGGAGATTCTCGACTGTAGGTGCTTCCATCTGGGGAGACAATTTTGCTAGAACCCCCATTTGTCTTTCGAAAAACCACCAAGGTTAATTCTCGGACAGAAGCATCTACAACGAAGCGATTATCCTTGAGGGGCAAAGCATCTCGGCGTACCGTTCGATCAAACATGCGCAAAAAGAGCCTTTGTAATAAACCCGCATCAGAGGCTTGTTCGTACCAACCATTAGTATCCCGAGAGAGTTGACGTAAAAGGTCGTGATCTACATCGTCAGAAAGGGCAATAGAGTAGATAGAAGCACCTACCCCATGCACTTTTGGAAGGGTTTGTGAGAGAAGTTGTTCCCTAGCAGTAGCATTGACTGCTGGGTCTTTAGAAATATCTACTTTGCCATCTGTGAGTAAGAGGATCGCACGCCGCGTCTCTCCAGCAGGGGAATCCCAACCCACTAAAGATTCCTCTAGGGCCGCGCTGATGTCAGTGAACATCCCACGCGAATGAATTTTACTTACTCCGAGTTTGGCTTTACTTTGCCAAGTAGAGTTGATCTCCCCCGGGGGAACTAAAGAAATTACCTTTTGATCAAAAATGAAAACCCCGGCTCGTGCACCTTGAGGCAAAAGGCCGACCAACAACCGCACTGCTGGAACTCGCAGGTTGAGCGGATCAGTGTGCCTCATACTCCCTGACGTATCGATGAGAATGCGCAAATCTACCGGGGCGGCTGCATTTGCGACACCGAGAAAGAACCCCATCAAGATGATAGCCAATGCCCGACGATTCAACATACCCCCGACAGCTAAATTGAGAGTTAGGAGCGCCGGTGAATTCTAACCGAAAAGCGTACGCAGTGCCACGCTCGGTTTCTTTGGAGAACAACAGATTTTTTGAGGATTATGCGTGGCAAGATTTACGATGAAGGGAGTTGTTATGGGATTTACGCAGGCGTTTGAAAGGTTTTAGCAGGGTGGGTCTAGCTACTGCTCTGGCGGCCTCCGCTCTCGTGTAAAAACGTCCTGCACGTACGAAACCAGATACGATGGTGGGCTTAACTGCAATGGTGTGTCCGTTGGTGTCTTGTTCGGTCACTACGTCGGCTGGTAAACCATCTAACATGTGACAGCAGGCTGGTGAGCCATCTTCATAACACGATGGGTACACCCTACCAGTCTCCCAGTCACAAAAAGCTGGCTCAAAACAAAATTGCCGATTTCCTTGACTGATACCACCCGTCCCACGAAATACTTGGTTTTCTTGCCACAAGTTATGTTGGGTAAATGATGTTTCCATAGCCATTTTTCAACCTGTCTGCGTTTCTTTGGAGTGGAAAGTGGCGATGCAGTATTAACATCTTGTAACCATTCTGCAACGCACTTGGTGTACGCAGTCTATCTTTCGACAAAATGGCACTACTTCTCAATAGGTAAAATCCAAGGGATAGATCGAATGTGGATAGAAGAATTAGGGAGTTCTGTCCTTCAATGCCAACACCGCGCTACCCCGTGCTTGCCCCAGTAGGTTTCGCACTCGATCAGCTCCTAACATTGCAAAAAAGGAGCCAAGTCGCGGGCCCTGGCTCTTACCCAGTAACTCTCGATACAAGTAGGAGAACCAATTACTTGGTTCAATTTCATGTTTTCGCGCCACCGAAAAAACTAAGTTTTGCAACACATCCGCCAGAAATTCACCAGAAGTAATAAGGATATCTATCTCTTTAGAAAGTGTGACCAAAGCAGTCGGACAAGCCTCACATTGGATCGGGTCAAAATTTGACTCAGTTTGGGAAGAGACGCTCTTGACGTACTCCACTGCATGACGGCACAAGCTTTGAAAAAATGATTCATTCTTCGTTACTGATGGATCATGACGTTGTGCGTATTCATACAACAATTCCGGATCCCCATTTCCGAGGTTTTCTGCAACATTCACCAATAACAAAAACGTGATATCCGTAACTAACTCTGAATTAGAGGTCTTTTGTAGATTGTCTACAAACCAAATAGCAGATCCAGGTTCGCTGGTTTGTTTTCGTGCAGATAAATAGTTATCGACCAATTTTGGCAAAATCGGAAGACCCATTTTCCGAGAACGGTTGGGTTCTTCCAATAAAAAGTACAACAATGCACCTACTGGAGAATAGGTTTGCCATTGTTCCATTGAAATGCCGTTACCAATCTTCTTAGAAATTTTGGCTCCGTTTTCGTCTAGGAACAGCTCGTATTTATAAGTAACTGGTGGCGTGGCACCCAATGCTTGGCAAATCTTAGCACTAAGCACGGCAGAATCCATGAGATCCTTACCATGCATTTCGTAATCTACTCCAAAAGCCTGCCAACGCATCGCCCAATCTACTTTCCAACCCACTTTTACGTTTCCATTCAAAATAGAAACACGAGATTGATGCCCACAAGAATGATAGGTTTTTTCGTTCCGATCACATCGATAGGTTAATTCATAAGTTTCTGAATGAATCTCTAAAACACTGGTGGTGTAGATTTTTCCACAACGCTCACAAATTGGAAAAAAGGGACTCCAAGTCTCTCTTTTTTCTGGTGCTATTGTCTTAATAAATAAATTTCGAATTGCGTCATGACGATCCATGACCCTCCGAAGCGAATCGTTAAACCTTCCTGTTTTATAACAGTTTGTAGAGGATTCGAATTGGTATTCGAACCCGTAATAGTCTAAGAAATGTTGGAGCTTTCCATTCATGTAAGCAGCGTAGCTGCTCTCCCTTTCGAAAGGATCCGGAAGACTGGAAAGTGGAGCCCCAAGGTGTTTTTCGAGAAGCGCGTGATTTGGAATGTTTTCTGGGAGGCTACGTAAACCATCTAAATCATCCGAAAAAACAATTAACTTTGCAGGACGGTCCGGAAACTGAGATCGGTAGGCTTGGATTACATATGAGGTGCGCACGACTTCCGCAAAGGTGCCAATGTGTGGAAGACCAGAAGGGCCATATCCAGTTTCGAAAACTGCTGTTTTATCGGAATTTTGTAAACGGGTCGCAACTCGTTCTGCTTCTTTGTGTGGCCACTGAATAATCATGAGTAAGAAACCTTGCCTATGTGCTTGTAGTTTCAAAGAATTCAAAGGTAGCAAGTGAATTCTGGGATTTCCTCGGTGGGCAAGGAACATACCAACAGCTACTCGACATATTTGAAAAAATTGATGTTAAACTGTAACCAGGAATTAATTAATATTTTGCGAGATACACCAAACAATAGTAGGGGTTAGCGAGTGATTAAATCTCTACACAAGAAAATAGGCCCGGTAGGATTCGAACCTACGACCAAGGGATTATGAGTCCCCTGCTCTAACCGGCTGAGCTACAGGCCCACCAAAACTATTCCGCAATATCCAGAAAACTGCGCAAATGCTCCGAGCGGGTTGGGTGGCGAAGTTTCCGCAACGCTTTAGCTTCGATCTGACGAATCCGCTCTCGAGTCACATCAAATTCTTTACCCACTTCTTCTAACGTATGATCGGTGTTCATGTCAATCCCAAAGCGCATCCGCAACACCTTTGCTTCTCGGACACTGAGTCCTTCTAGAATTTTCTGCGTAGCTTGCCTGAGACCTTCAAAGGTAGCCGCTTCCGTGGGAGATAGGATACTCGAATCCTCGATAAAGTCACCTAGATGTGAATCTTCGTCATCCCCGATGGGCGTCTCCATGGAGATAGGCTCTTTGGCAATCTTCAGAACTTTGCGTACCTTGTCCTCCGGGATCTCCATTCGAACGGAAAGTTCCTCTGGAGTTGGCTCTCGACCCATTTCTTGCAACATCTGATGTGAAATACGATTGAGTTTGTTAATGGTCTCAATCATGTGCACAGGAATGCGAATAGTACGTGCTTGGTCAGCAATCGAACGGGTGATGGCCTGACGAATCCACCAAGTAGCATAAGTAGAAAACTTATACCCACGACGATACTCAAATTTGTCTACCGCTTTCATCAAACCAATGTTACCTTCTTGGATCAGGTCTAAAAACTGCAGTCCGCGATTAGTATATTTTTTGGCAATTGAAATGACCAACCGCAAGTTAGCCTCAACCATCTCTTTTTTGGCCTTACGGGCTTCCGAGTCTCCCTTGGTCAGCTGCAAATGCATCTCCTTGAGCTCTTGAACGCTCATGGTACACGTACTCAATACCTCTCGTAATTGAGACTGGTGCTGCAAAATTTTCTCTTTCTGAGCAGATAAAGATTGCGTGTAAGGCTGCTTTGCATCTAAACACTTTTGTAGCCACTTCGGATCTATTTCGTGGTGCGTAAAAGTTTGAATGAAGACATCACGTGGCATCCTACCTGCGTCTACGCAGAGATCGTGAATCTTCCTTTCATGATTACGAATTGCCTCTACGACGCGACGCACATGAGCAGTCAGTCGATCTACGGTACGGTAGGTTAATCGAAACTGCGTAAACAACTCACTCAGTTGTTTACGTAATCCAATAACACGGTGGCTATTACCTGCACGTTGTACCTGCTGATATACATTTCGTAATTGGGTAAACCGTCGATGGGCCTCTTGGATATCAATTGTGGTATCCACCGGCACTGGCGGAAGAATGTGATCCACTTCTTCGAGTTCCACGCCGTCCTCTTGCCAATCTTTATCCAGTACGTGCATGTCATGGAAACCATGAATCAGGTCACGAATAGGAATTTCACCACGTTCTACTCGTTCATACTCACGTGTTAGCTCTGCAATAGCCTCTGGACAGGCAAGAGCCGTGACCACCTGGTTTAATCCCTTCTCAATCCGTTTTGCAATTTCGATCTCACCCTCACGGGTCAGGAGCTCGACGGTGCCCATTTCACGCATGTACATGCGAACAGGGTCAGTAGTGCGACCAAATTCACTATCTACAATCGCCAATGCAGCCGCAGTCTCTTCCGCAACATCATCGTCATCCGCTGGGACTGCCGTTTCTGCCATCATCAAGGTATCGACATCGGGCGGTTCCTCATGCACCGGGATACCCATTTCATTGATCATGCTGATGATCTCTTCGACTTGATCAGAGTCTACGATCTCATCTGGTAAATAATCGTTTACCTCACGGTATGTCAGAAACCCTTGTTCTTTGCCCCTAGCGATCAGTAACTTGATTTGCGACTGTTGCTGCTCTTGTCTCATAGACTCCTCTCCTGTGGGGCTTATCTCTCAACAGAAACTTACTTTACCATAAAAACTTTTATGATAGCAAATAATCACGCATTGTTCAAATCAGGCAAAATGTTGTGCATTCGAGCAAAATATGTCAAAATTAAATGTGAGAATGGGTCAAGGTATACAGAATTAAAACTGCTTCCAAAACACCACCCCAAAGATGATTAAAAAGATCCCTGTTGAAGAGCTTCAAGTTGGGATGTATATCCATGACATCAATCTAGGCTGGATAGATCATCCGTTTTCCAGTAAAAATTTCAAACTCACCTCCCCTAAGATCCTTCAAAAAATCTTGAACCTCAAGGTACGTGAGGTTTACATTGATACAGAAAGGGGGTTGGATGCTTCCAAAGGACAGTCTGCTTCCGAAGTCCGTGCCCAAGTGGAAAGTGATTTAGAGAAACTTGCTTCACCCCTACCTTCCAAAAAGTCTCCTACTTCCGTCCCTATCCAAGAAGAGTGGGCTAACGCTCTGGAGATTCGTGAGGACGCTTCCCGCGTGGTCTCTAAAATGATGGAGGATGCCAGACTAGGAAAACAGATCGAAATAGAGCAGGCCGATCCAGCCGTAGAAAACATCGTAGATTCTATTTTCCGAAATCAAGATGCGTTACTTGGTGCTATTCGCATTCGCGAAATGGATCAGTACACTTTTGAACACTCGGTTTCATTGTCTGTATTGATGGTCTCTTTTTGCAAACACATGGGCATGTCTCAAATCGAGTTGCGCCACGCAGGCATGGGCGGTCTCTTGCATGACGTTGGAAAAAGTAGAATTCCTCTCGAGATTCTGAACAAACCCGGAAAACTCACAGATGAAGAGTTTTCAATTATGCGAAAACATGTTGAGTACAGTCGTGATATTCTGAAATCTTGGGAAAAAATGTCCCCTATTTCTCAAGGAATCATTTTCGAACACCACGAACGATTTGACGGCAGTGGTTACCCGGCAGGCAAAAAAGGAAACGAGATTAGTTTGTATGGGCAGATGGCTGCAGTGGTTGATGTCTACGACGCGTTAACCTCTACCCGCTGCTACCACACAGGAAAGTCTCCCCACTGGGTTCTTGGGAAACTAATTGAGTGGAGCAAATTCCATTTTAATCCGGAAATAGTACAGAGGTTTATCCGTTGCGTTGGTATTTACCCAATTGGTACCTTCGTTTCTTTGAAGAGCGGAAAGCTCGCAGTCGTAAGTGAATCTAACGAAAAAGATTTGTTGCACCCCGTAGTCAAACTGATCTTTGACACCAAACGAAGTTGTCGCCTACCCAACGTAGCCTGTAACCTAGCAGAACAATCAGGCCCTAATGCCGATCAAATCGTGGGTTCAGAAATCCCAGAAAGTTACGGTTTTCGTGTAGGCGACATTCTCAATTCACCATGATTTTGGATGCTTGTTTGAACAACTAGCGACCAATTCATGCTACATTAGCCGTAACTACCGGCCCAATAGAATGCGAGTCCGTTCTTCTACCCACATCAAATCTCCGCTATTTGCGTCTAACAAACTCAGTGTCATCCGATATTCTGGAGAGCCGCTCCCATCTAAGCTTTGCATACGATAAATCGCGCCAAGAAGTCGATAACTACCCGATTTTCGTTTCGCAAACTTTTTCTTAGGTGCTCGACTACTGCTGCTTTGTTGATCTGAATATGAGTACCCCATATCTGATCCAATTTTTCCTGAATTCGAAAGCTGGGTTTGGATCTGTGATCGAATCGACACGACATCAATATTTTGACCAGTCCTGTCTTTGATTTCTTCTAAGGTTACGGATGGATAGTGCTTACCTATCGCAGTGCTATTTAGGAGCGCGTTTGATAAGTAGCTAACCGCTGTTTGGAGGTCTATAGGCTGCACGGAACTTTCTACCTGCACACCTCCTCCACCTTGATCCGTAGTGATCGCCTCAAACCCAGTCCTGGGCCCCGATTCTGGTGGTACAGAGGCACAGCCCGCCATCAAAAGCGGTAGAGAAACAATAACAATTCGCCACCCAATCATGATTTTCTTTTCCCAAAAGACAAATCTCGAACCGCGCCACGAGACGAAGAAGTTGTCATGGCTGCGTAGGCTTGCAAAGCAGCGGAAACCACACGAAACCGATTCACTGGTTTCCAAACCTCGGATCCTTTACTTTCCATTTGGGCACGTCTACTCTCCAACGTTTTATCTGAAACACAAACTCGGATGGTTCGATGTGGGATATTGATTTCGATCTGATCCCCATTCTCAAGTAAGCCAATGGTGCCACCCTCTGCAGCTTCTGGTGATACATGTCCAATCGACAATCCTGAAGTACCTCCAGAAAAACGACCATCAGTCACCAAAGCACACACTTTGCCGAGGCCTTTTGATTTGAGATAGCTCGTAGGATAAAGCATCTCTTGCATCCCTGGGCCACCTCGCGGGCCTTCGTACCGAATGACAACGACGTCCCCTGCTTGGATTTGATTCCCAAGAATAGCTTCTACCGCTGATTCTTGGCTCTCAAAAATACGCGCCATTCCCGAAAATACCAGACAACTCGCGTCAACACCTGCTGTTTTGACCAAACAACCATCTTCGGCCAGATTACCATAAAGCACTGCTAAACCACCGTCTTGGCTATAGGCATGAACACAGTCGCGAATACAACCTTCTTTTCGGTCAAGATCTAATTCTGGCCATTGGTTAGATTGGCTGAATGCAGATTGGCTAGGAACGCCTCCCGGAGCAGCGAGGTATCTTTTCTTTGCCGTTTCTTCCCGAAGGGGATCCCATTGTTCGAGGGCTCGGCCGAGGCTAGGCGCGTGCACGGTAGGCACTTCAGTGTGAAGTAAATCACCACGGCTCAACTCTCTCAGAATCCCAAACACGCCTCCAGCACGATGGACATCTTCCAAATGATAGCGTGGTGTAGAGGGTGCGACTTTACAGAGGTGAGGAACGCGACGAGACAGCCGATCAATGTCAGCCATCGAAAAAGGAACTCCTGCTTCTTGCGCGGCAGCTAAAATGTGCAGGACGGTGTTGGTGGATCCACCCATGGCAATGTCGAGTGCCATGGCGTTTTCAAACGCTTCAAAACAGGCAATGGTGCGAGGCAATACTGTGGCATCTTCTTGCTCATACCAACGCTTTGCCAAATCTACGATCAAACGTCCTGCTTCTAAGAAAAGAGATTTTCGTTCGGTGTGAGTAGCTAACAATGAACCATTGCCGGGAAGTGCTAGTCCCACTGCTTCCATCAAACAATTCATGGAATTAGCAGTAAACATTCCGGAACAAGAACCGCAGGTAGGGCATGACAATCGCTCGTAAGTCCCGGCTTCCTCGTCTGTGATCTCCGATTGCACCGCCGCCACCATGGCATCTACTAGATCCAGCTTTAATGGGTTTCCGCGGATATTGGCTTTTCCGGCTTCCATGGGGCCGCCGGATACAAAAACAGTCGGTATGTTCAGGCGTAAAGAGGCCATGAGCATCCCGGGGGTAATCTTGTCACAATTAGAAATGCACACTAGTGCATCGGCGCAATGGGCATTGGCCATATACTCTACGGAGTCGGCAATCAACTCACGTGAGGGCAACGAGTACAACATGCCGCCATGTCCCATCGCAATCCCATCATCAATAGCAATGGTGTTGAATTCTTTACCTACCCCGCCTGCTCGTTCAATTTCTTGGATAACTAACTGTCCCAGATTTTGCAAATGCACATGCCCGGGCACAAACTGGGTAAAAGAATTGGCTACTGCAATGATGGGTTTCTCAAAGTCAGCATCGGTCATGCCAGTTGCGCGCCAAAGCGCACGGGCACCCGCCATGTGGCGGCCATGGGTAGTAGTGCGGGATCGGTAAAGGGGCATGTTTAAATCTTCCACGCAAAATTAGATTGTACTACTAATCTTCCTTTGCGCGGAGAAACTTTCTTCTAACTATTTGATTCCTAACTGATCGCGCCAACCTGGATAAAGGTTATCGGCATCCTTCGGGAAGGATTCAAAAGCGCGGGCAAATTCTCTATGTTCCTTGGCCCACTCAATTGGATTTGCATCAGCCTTCCAACATTCGTAGGCTTGGCGCAAAGAGCGAGCACCAGCTGCTGGGGAATCAATGTGGCCGTAAGATCCACCACCCGCAGTGTTAATCACGTTGCCATGCCCTAAGTTCTCGAAAAAACCCGGGAGGCGCAATGCGTTCATGCCACCAGAGATGATCGGGGTAGTAGGCTTCATACCCAACCACTCTTGATGGTAAGCAGGCCCAGCATAGCTATCACGCTCGATGATGTAGGCAATGCTCTTGTCTCCGGCTTCTCCTTCCATTTTGCCGTAGCCCATGGTGCCTACGTGAATACCAGAGGCACCCTGCAAACGAGACATTTTGGCCAAAACGTAAGCAGTGTACCCACGTTTTGCACTAGGAGAAGTCACTGCACCATGTCCCGCTCGGTGATAGTGCAGATATTGGTTGGCAAAATAGCGACGAGCTGTGGTAATCATGCCAGGCCCACCAACGTACCCATCCACTAGAAATGCCACTTTATCGGCATCTGGGCCAAAGGTCTGCAAAACGAGTTCTCCACGGGCAATCATTTCTGCATGATCGTCCGCGGTAATGTTTGCTGAGAAGAGTTTGGCCTCTCCGGTCTCATCCATGGCGCGTTTCATGGCGTCATAGACCAGCGGGATCGTCTTCCTCATGGGTGCGAAGACTTGATTGCCTTGTGGTTCATCATTTTTAATGAAATCGCCACCGAGCCAAAATTGGTAGGCCGCTTCAGCAAAAGGTTCTGGACGCAGACCCAATTTCGGTTTGATGATGGTACCAGCGATGTACCCACCGTTGACCACGGGGCGGCCTAAAATTCGCCACAGATCAGAAATGTCTTTTGACGGGCCATCAAATAGCTGCAAGGCGCGAGGTGGTACGTAAAAGTCGTACATTTTCGCGTATTCGATATCACCCATGCCCTGGTTATTGCCGATCGTCAAGGTCAAAAAGGAGACGATCATCATCCGCCCATCAGAAATGTTCCGATCAAACAAGTCGAGCGGGTAAGCAATGCGCATTTCCTCGCTTGCTTCATCGATGAAGTACACCAAAGCATCCACACCTTTGGTGAAATCATCGGTGGTAGAAACCTCTACGTTGGTACCCGTGGAAGATTCAGCGGCAAAATGGGCAGCACCTTCCAAATAACCAGTACCTGCTTTAGGCTTCATCTTATAAGCACATAAGATGTGTTTTCCTGCTCGGATGAGTTCGTCTTCTCGGAGGCTAAGGTCAGCGTATCGTGCAGATTGATCCATGAAGTTTCCTAACTTTGGTAGAGTAGATATAAGATACGCTTTCTCTTATAATGCAAATACTGCTTTTGGTATAAACACTACTCACATTTTCCGAGGAGCTCGCACATGAAAACTAGAGATAGCTTCTGGCCATTGTGTTTTTGCTTTGCAGGCCTTATCGGTTGTACTACTCAGTTTGGTGCATCAGCGGCCAGCGGCGTTCCAAGCGTTGCAGAACCCGCTCCGATTCCGGTCAGTCCGACAGATACTCTCGCCTCTACCAGAGCAGTGCGAGTCACTCGAGTCACTTTCATGAACCTTGACACTCTTTATCCCCCAATAATCCAAAAATAAATACTTCAAGACAAACATTTTTGGCGCGATGGAGGCAAATGGCTACTCATTGGCAGGAAAAGGTACATTGGAATTCAGCAGGGCTGATTCCCGTTATTGCACAAGATGTTATTAACGGAGAGGTCTTGATGCTTGCGTGGATGAATCAAGAATCTTTAACACTCTCGATTTCAGAAGGACGTGCAATCTATTGGTCGCGTTCTCGTAATCGGTTGTGGCGTAAAGGTGAAGAATCCGGAAACGTGCAAAAACTGGTTGAAGTTTCTTTAGACTGCGACGGGGACACAATCCTACTCAAGGTAGAACAAATCGGTGGAATTGCCTGCCACACCGGCCGAAAAAGTTGTTTTTTTCAAAAGTTAGACGGGGAAAATTGGCACGAGGTCGGACTGGTTCTAAAGGATCCATCGGAAATGTATTCCGGAAAGATTAAATGACTGTTGGAGGATCTTCTTCAGTAAATCAAGAAATTTTATTTAAGTTGGCAAAAGTCTTAGAAGATCGAAAAAACGCTGATCCAGAACACTCTTACGTAGCAAAACTATATTTGAAAGGTCTGGATTCAATTTTGAAAAAAATCGGAGAAGAAGCTACGGAAACGATTCTTGCAGCAAAAGGAGAAGATCTGCAGGCTTTAACGCATGAAGTCGCAGATGTCTGGTTTCATACCCTAGTTCTTCTCTCTTTTCGAGGGTTGGGACCCGAGGATGTGCTTTCAGAATTGTCTAAGCGGTTCGGTATTTCTGGTATATCAAAAAATTCTAACTAAATCTGAGGGCTTTTAAGCCTAGAAATCTATGAGAGATTGTTTATTTTGTCGGATCATTGCTGGGGAACTTCCAGCACAACGTCTTTACGAAGACGATCAGGTGATCGTCATTGCAGACAAATTTCCGAAAGCGGAAGTTCATTTATTAGTTCTCCCGCGTGAACACATTCCCGGCCTTCGCGAAATTCTCCCAAAACATGACGCGATGATAGCACATATTATGCGCCTCCTTCCAACGCTTGCCAAAGAACAGGGTTTGGTAGACGGTTTTCGTACAGTAATCAATACGGGTCATGGTGGTGGTCAGGAGATCTTTCATCTCCACGTGCACCTTCTCGGAAATCGCCCACCTGTCGACGTCATGTGAGTACACATCCTGCTGTCTATCGAATTGAAATCGGGTTGGATCATGCTGACCAGCGAATTGATAATTTTTTGGTCACCCACCTAAAAGGGGTTCCGAAGGATCATCTTTATCGTCTTTTGCGTCGGGGTGAAGTACGAGTTAATCAGGGTCGGATCAAACCACACTATCGCCTTCAAGTTGGCGATCAGGTACGCATTCCTCCCGTGCGCCATGGAGAAGAAGAACCATCAGGTCGCCCGGGCACTCGGTTACTTAGCCTTGTCGAGAAACAAATCCTTTTTGAGGATTCTGGTCTCTTAGTGCTCAATAAACCCGCAGGATTAGCAGTGCACGGTGGTAGTGGTTTGCGCTTTGGGGTTATTGAAATTTTGCGTGCGTTGCGTCCAGAGGTTTCTAGCTTAGAACTGGTGCACCGTTTGGATCGGGACACTTCAGGTTTGCTCATGTTAGCAAAACGTCGTAGCATCCTTCGAGAATTGCATGCGTTGCTACGTGCAGGAGAAGTGGAGAAACATTATTTAGCTTTGGCGCGCGGGGTTTGGTCTGGTGGTACTGTGAATGCACCTCTGTTAAAAAACCATTTGCAATCAGGTGAACGGGTTGTTCGCGTAGATATTACGGGCAAAGAAGCCACTACCCAATTTACACGATTAGCATCCTCAAAAAATGTATCGATTCTGCCAGCAACTTTAGTAGATGTTCAGCCCATCACGGGACGAACACATCAAATTCGAGTACATGCCGTTCATGCAGGTCACCCGATTGCAGGAGACGAAAAGTATGGAGACCCAGACTTTAATCGTCTTGCCCGAGATTCTTTTGGTCTCCAGAGATTATTTCTGCATGCACATCGTCTCAAGTTGGCTAAAAAAGGGCTTTCTTGGGAAGCACCACTCGAAGAATCTCTACAATTAGTAGTGAAAAAAGCCACTGGGGAAAAGTATTATAGCAAAGCTATAGTAGAATGGTTATAAAGATCAAGAACATGAGGGATTGCTAAACAAACATAGGTAACAAAATATCTTTCTGAAATAGTAGGAGGGTACTGTGTTTAATCATATCAATAGCTT
>CAUYTX010000267.1:0-2084 GCA_963575665.1 Gammaproteobacteria bacterium
CATTCAATTTCTTATTAAGGACCAAGGTGCCGGGTTTGATTGGGAGCGTTACATGGTGCTCGATCCTAAGCGTGCATTTGATTGCCATGGGCGTGGCATTGCTTTGGCAAAACTCGTGGGTTTTGATTGGATTGAATATCACGGAAACGGTAATGAGGTACTGGCGGGGTTTATGATATCTCCTTCTACTCTGACTGGTATGCCAATCTGACCATGAGCGAATCAAACTCTAAAGGCTTTGTAGCGACTCATTGTGTTTGTTGCGGTAGCTGCAAGTTGAGTAAATCTCCCGCAGTCCTCATGCCATTTGTAGCACATAGAGCATTAGGCTGGGTACCAATAGAAATCACTCCAGAATGGGGTTTGAAAACCATTCAAACTGGAATGGCCTACTCAATCTGTAATTCCGTTTTGTGTAACAATTGTCATCACCTGTTCTCGGATATTCGATTTAGTGAAATGGAAATGGGTGCCCTGTATCAGGGCTACCGAGAAGAAGAATACATGGTGCTTAGAGAAAAATACGAACCTGGATATAAGGAAAGAAACGAAAAGTTGAACGACACCATTGATTATTTACCAAAGATTGAAAAATTTTTATCTCGGTATCTGACATTTCCAATCCGAATTCTTGATTGGGGAGGAGACACTGGGAAAAACACGCCGTTTAAGACCTGTAATACAGAATTTCACATATATGATATTAGCGATAAAGAAATGGTTTGCGGTGCAAAAAGGATTGAAAAAGCAATAGCTACTAAAAATCAGTATGATTTAGTCGTATGCAGCAATGTACTAGAACATGTTCCTTATCCAATAGAAGTCGTCACAGACATCAAAAAATCAATGGGGAGCGACTCTCTGCTTTACGTCGAAGTTCCGTTAGAAGAAGTAGTACGGGTAAACGACGCCAAAACTGCTTTAGTCAAGAAGAAACACTGGCACGAGCACATCAATTTCTTCACCGGGAAATCGATTAGTGCCCTGTTCACTCAAGCAGATTTGTCTATCATAGATGCACAAGAACTGGAAGTAATTGTCGGTGGTCAGCTTGTCTATGTATACATGATAGCTGCTAAGTTAAAACCATTTTTCGAAAGTAACGAATCTGATACTCAAACATGTTAGAACTTAATCCATTTTTTAGCCGAATCCAAAACCTCGAGGGGCGAAGTCAAACCCTGAGGGGGTATCTTTGACTACGATCACAAACACGATCGGCTGATCGAAGTCCTACGCGAATTAGAAGACCCATCCGTCTGGAATGATCCAGAACGTGCCCAGTCTTTAGGGCGAGAGCGGGCTCAACTCGAACAAGTAGTGCAGACCCTCGGTACCCTCGGGGATCGTTTGCAAGAATCCCAAGAACTCTTGATGATGGCGGACTTAGAGCAGGATGAGGCTACTGTTCAGTCTGTTTCTCTTGATTTAGACCGCATTGATCAAGATTTGGCTATTCTGGAACTTCAGCGCATGTTTTCCGGACCTATGGATTCTCACAACACTTTTTTAGATATTCAGTCTGGTTCAGGAGGCACGGAAGCGCAGGATTGGGCCGAAATGTTGATGCGCATGTATCTTCGTTGGGGAGAGCGTCGAGGTTTTGTGGTCGAAATCATGGAAGTAGCCAATGGCGAGGTGGCAGGGATCAAGGGCACCACTCTTCGGTTTGAAGGTGCTTACGCTCATGGTTGGCTTAGGACAGAGACAGGTATTCACCGATTGGTTCGGAAATCCCCTTTTGATTCTGGAAACCGACGTCATACCTCTTTTGCTTCTGTTTTTGTTTACCCTGAAGTGGATGAAGATTTTACGATCGATATTAATCCCGTAGATTTAAAAGTAGATACTTATCGATCTAGTGGTGCTGGTGGGCAGCATGTCAATAAGACGGAATCTGCGATTCGCATTACTCACGTTCCTAGTGGTATCGTAGTGCAATGCCAGAGTGAGCGATCACAACACAAAAACCGCTCTAGAGCGATGTCACAACTAAAAGCTAAACTTTACGAGCGGGAATTGCATAAACAACAGGCCGAAAAGCAAATCCTAGAGGACACAAAAGCAGACATTGGTTGGGGTCA
>CAUYTX010000268.1:0-2055 GCA_963575665.1 Gammaproteobacteria bacterium
ACTATTAGGATTTTTTTGATATTCTTCTACGATATGGTCTACTAAATAATGCAGTGTTTCATGCACAACTACTCTTCCATATTCTTGATTACTTTCTATATTAATAGTAATAGTGTTTGTTGCTGGGTTATACATACCAGGACGATTATCAGGAACTACACCAAACTCTATATTAGGAAGTTTATAACCTTTTTTTTGCAGTCTATCTAATACTTCACTAAACAACAAGGCAGTGCGTTGGTAGCTACGATGTTTTTGTTGATTTTTACTATCATATAGATCAGTTAATATTTCTTTAATATTTTTACCCTGTGTAATACCTCTAGATATAATCTGATTTAACTTAGCAGCAACGGTAATCTTAGGTTTTTTCTTTTCTTTTTCGTCAGCTTTTTTCTGTGTCTTTTTCTTTTCTGATTCAGCAAATATCTTAGCTTGTTTTTCTACTTCTAAAGCTTCTCTTTCTTGAGCTTGTTCTAAAGTTTCAGTATTTTGTTTTTCTTCGTCAGCTATTAAATCATCTGCTGATTCCTTATTTTGTTTTTCTTCGTCGGCAACGTTTGTATATCTTCCCGGTGCACCTAATACTGTAGTAGTTTTTTGAGCCGTATCTAACTCTGTTTTAGCAAGTTTTAATTCAACCCTATTTTTATTAATCTGTGTTTGCACACCTTTAATTTGCACTGCTTTATCTTTAATTTTTTTAGCAGCTTTAATAGACTTGATTTCATTCTCGCCATCTTTAATAGCTTGTTCTAGGTTAGCAACTTTATCAGATAGTTCAGATGTATCTGTCTCAACAACTTGTCTACTTAAAGAAGTTTTTTGTGCTTTTGCACGAGCTATTGCGTAATCTGCTTTATACTTATCTACTTTAGCTTGACTACCTTTTTTATTTTTTACTAACTCTATTTCGGCTTGTAGTTTTCTATACAATGCAGCTACATTAGATTCTGTTTGTCCTACAGTAGCAACACCAGATTTCATTGTTTTAACTTCTGTAGTTATATAACTAGAATATGCTTTATTAAATAATTTTCGTTCTTCTTTAGATAAAGTTTTTTCAAAGTTCTTGCGAGTAGTTGCATATTTAATTCTTCTAGGCTCTAATTTCTTCGTGCCTAAAAATTCATTAAATAGTTTGTAATAGTTTTTTAAACGTTGTCGTTGAGTAAACCCCTCCATAAACTCTAAAGGTCTATTAATAGAATAATCTTTACCTGTTTCAGCTTTTTTCTTAGTAGCTAATTTTTTTAATTTTTTATCAAAATCTTCAATACTTACGGTATCAAACTCATCCATTGCTTGATCAAATGCAGCATGTTTAATTGCAAGATTTTTAGCTTCAGCAGGATTATCTGTTTCTGTTACAGGAGAATTTTTTGATAATAATGAACCTACTTTTAAATACTCTAATAAACCTTTAGCCCAAGATTTTTTATTTGCTTCTTTAATTCTATTTACACGAACATTTTTTTCTTCTTCTTCCCGTTGCCTGTCGGCTTTATCAGCTTCTGTAAGCTCCGCTTCTGATTTTAATACTTCGGTAGATTTAGGCGTTGTAGTTTGTTTTCTTCTCATCCCCAAAGTTATAGTGCCATCAGGTTCAGTTTCTTTAAATTCTTCCCAACCAATTTCTTCATCAGATATGTCTTCTTCTGTTTCTTCCGTAGATACTTCAGGTTCTTTTGTTTCTGCAGGTTTTTTAGTTTTAGTTACTAGGGGTTTTTGTTCTGTAACTGGTATCTTTGGCACAAGAGCAATAGTGCCGTCAGCTTGTTTTTCAACGGAATATAAATCTTGAAGTTTGTTTTCTCTACGAAATTTGTGTGCTTGGCCTATTGATACAAAAGACTTACCTAAGCTATCTTTAGTAATAGGTTCTAATGTAACGTCGCTTCTTCCCTCTCCAGTCTTATCTGTGAGTTCATCAGTTGCAGCCCCATCCACTCCACCTCCGACAGGTTTTTTAGTTCCTCCGGTAGTTCCATCATCTGGTCCTCCAGATACTTCATTGCTAGTTCCAGCTGTTGTCTGTTGAGTTCCACTTGGTTT
>CAUYTX010000269.1:0-2049 GCA_963575665.1 Gammaproteobacteria bacterium
GCACGTACGGATCTAATCGAGAGCTTCATGGGGTGACTCATGATTCGACTCAAACCTTGTTCAGTTCGTTTGTCATCTTGTTTTACTTTGGGGTTAACAGTATACCGAAGGGTACGGTGGGAATCTGCAGACCTGAGCCAACCGTCGTCTTCAAGCCAAGTAGTATTATACGCCGACCAGTTTGGTGAAACTGATTGTGGAAATTATCGAACCCTTTCACGGGCGCATCTTTGATCCAGCTTGCGGTTCCGGCGGTATGTTTTTGCAAAGTGCTGCGTTTGTGAAACGCCACCATAAAAGCGCAAGCGACAAACTTTCTCTGTTTGGTATAGAGAAGTCCAACGAGACAGTAAAACTAGAAAACAACACTCGCCGCATTGCGATTTTGGAAGAAATGGCGCGGCGGATTTACGAAGAGTGGTTTGTACATTTCCGCTTTCCTGGCCATGAAGGGATTAGAATGGTGGATTCGGAGCTTGGGAAGATACCGGAGGGGTGGGAGGTTTGCAGTTTTACAGACTTATTTGATGTTCGGTATGGGAAAAAATTGCCTACAAAAAATCTTAATTCAGACGGACAATATTCTGTCTATGGAGGTGTAATTGGTCGTTATGAAGATTTCGTAGTCTCTGAGTCAACGTGTCTTATTACTTCACGAGGCAATGGGAGTGGTACAGTGTGGCGAACTATCGAAAAAGCATTTGTTACCAATAATTCATTTGTAGTTAGAGCCAAGGGAAAGTTTGATAGATTCAGCTTTGGTTTTGTGGAACTGTTTGCTAAAAATATACCAATAAAAAGTGTATTAGGTGGAGCCGCTCAACCACAGCTCACCCTAGATGGATTGGCATCACTGCGGGTTTTTGCTTATTCTACAAAATTAACAAATATTCTTGATGGTATTATTAGTCCTTTGTTTGACTATGCCAATAAATTACATATAAAAAACACCAACCTTTGCACGACCCGCGATTTCCTGTTACCCAAACTCATCTCAGGAGAAATTGACGTATCTGAGTTTTCCGAACTGGAGGAACAGCAGATATGACCAGAACTAATTTATCTGCACTTTATAAAACCGATTTTCACGCATGGACACTTACCGTCACTGAACTAATCCGACAACGCCAATTTACCGAGCTTAATTTAGAAGATCTGGCCGAGGAGTTAGCAGATTTGGGGAAAAAAGAACGCTACGAGCTGGCTAACCGCCTAGTGATCTTGCTGGCACATCTGCTCAAATGGCAATTTCAACCCATACAACGTAGCAGCAGTTGGCGAGGTAGCATCAACGAACAACGTACTCAGATTGCCCGTCACTTGAAACACAATCCTAGCTTAGAACCATATATACCAGAGGCAATAATTGATGCCTACCCAGACGCGGTAAAACTTGCTGCCGCAGACAGCGGATTACCTGAGCGTATATTCCCCACGGAATGCTCCTACACGATAGTACAAATAATCGATAACCAGTTTTATCCCCCGGCCAATGCCGGCGCACCATGAGTGTCAAATTTACTGACTACTCCGAAAACGCCTTAGTTGAAAAGCCTGCGATTGAACTATTTGCCGCTTTAGGTTGGCAAACCACCAACCTGTACCACGAAACCTTCGGCCCAGACGGCACAGAAGGCCGAGAGTCTAAACACCAGGTGATTCTACCTAATCGTTTGCGACAAGCACTCGAAAGACTAAACCTCGCACTTCCTAATGATGCCATAGAGCAAGCCTTTACCGAACTCACCCGCGACCGCTCTACCCAAACTCCAGAAGCTGCTAACCGCGAGCTGTATCGACTCATAAAAAATGGAGTGAAAGTGACCTATCGGGATGCAGAAGGCAATCACACTACCGAGACGGTAAAGGTCATAGATTTGCAGGACTCCAAAAACAACGATTTTTTGTTAGCTTTTCAGGTACGGATAGCTGGCGACATGTACCTCCGCCGTTGTGACTTGATAGGGTTCGTAAACGGGCTAACGCTCTTGTTTGGGGATTGCTAGACGATTATAGTTATGAAATAATAAGCCATGAAACCTTTCTAAT
>CAUYTX010000270.1:0-2045 GCA_963575665.1 Gammaproteobacteria bacterium
ATAAGAAGGACGAACAACGATTGGATACCCAATTTGGTCTGCAAGACGTGCCGCCTCTTCGGGATCTCTAGCAGTACGATTGGGAGGCTGGCGCAAGCCAAGGCGATCCACCATTTTTTGAAACCGTTCGCGATCTTCTGCGAGGTCAATCGAATCAGGACTGGTACCAAGAATAGGAGCCCCCGCAGCTTCTAATGCTCTAGCCAATTTCAAAGGAGTTTGTCCACCGTACTGGACAACCACCCCTTTCGGTTTCTCCAAATCAATGATTTCTAACACATCCTCTAGGGTAAGAGGTTCAAAATAGAGACGATCTGAAGTGTCGTAATCGGTAGAAACGGTCTCTGGGTTGCAGTTAACCATAATGGTCTCAAAACCATCTTCCCCCAAAGCCATGGCCGCATGGACACAACAATAGTCAAATTCAATCCCTTGACCAATGCGGTTTGGCCCACCACCCAACACCATTATTTTTTCTTTACTGGAAGAGGGTTGCGCTTCACACTCTTCTTCATAAGTAGAGTAGAGATAGGCAGTGGTGGCTTGAAATTCTGCAGCACAGGAATCGACCCGTTTATAAACAGGGCGTACTCCTAATTGGTGGCGCAGATCTCGAATCTCTTTTTCCTTTGCACCCAATAGATTAGCCAAGCGACTGTCCGAAAAACCTTTTCTTTTAAGAGAAAATAGGGTACTTTGGTCCAAAGAAGAAAGAGTTTTGCCTCGAATCTGCTTTTCTGTTTTGATTAAATCTTCAATTTGAGCAAGGAACCACGGATCAATGTAGCAGTAATCATGGATCTCTTCTAACGTCATTCCTGCTCGAAAGGCATCCGCTAAGTACCACAAACGGTGTGCACCCGCTACCCGAAGTTCTTGGCGCAATTTGCGATGTGCTTCGGGATCCTGCAAATTAACTCGCTCATTGAGACCGTCTGCGCCAATTTCGAGACCACGAAGGGCTTTTTGTAAGGATTCTTGGAAGGTTCTCCCCATGGCCATGACTTCGCCCACGGATTTCATTTGTGTGGTCAATCGAGCATCAGCCTGCGGGAATTTTTCGAAAGTAAACCGGGGTACTTTGGTAACCACGTAGTCTAACGTGGGTTCAAAAGAGGCTGGGGTAGCCCCTCCCGTGATTTCATTCTTCAATTCGTCTAGTGTGTACCCAACGGCAAGTTTGGCAGCTACTTTGGCAATCGGAAAACCGGTCGCTTTGGAGGCCAACGCTGAGGATCGAGAGACCCGAGGATTCATTTCGATAATGACCATGCGACCGTCTTTTGGATCGATCGCGAACTGGACATTAGAACCTCCCGTGTCTACTCCAATTTCACGCAACACCGCAATCGAGGCGTTACGCATGATTTGATATTCTTTGTCTGTCAGGGTTTGCGCAGGTGCCACCGTAATAGAGTCGCCCGTGTGAATTCCCATTGGATCCAAGTTTTCGATAGAACAAATGATGATGCAGTTGTCCTTATGGTCTCGCACCACCTCCATTTCAAACTCTTTCCAACCAATGACCGACTCTTCTAGCAGTAACTCGTGAGTAGGAGAAAGGTCTAGCCCGCGGCGGCAAATCTCGTCTAATTCTTCACGATTGTAGGCGATTCCTCCACCAGAACCCCCCAACGTAAAGGAAGGACGAAGGATAGTGGGATACCCAATTTGCGGCTGAACCTGATGTACTGCTTCTAAACTGCGCGCAATCGCCGAGCGTGGCATGTGCAACCCAATGCGTTGCATGGCCTGTCGAAAAAGGTCACGATCTTCGGCCTTCTCAATGGCACTTTTGGATGCGCCAATGAGTTCCACACCAAAACGTTCTAACACTCCCTCACGAGCAAGCTCCATGGCGATATTGAGCGCAGTTTGTCCACCCATCGTAGGCAATAAGGCATCTGGCTGCTCTCGTGCAATGATGCAAGCTACTGTTTGCCAAGTGATAGGCTCAATATAGGTCGCATCTGCCATCTCCGGATCAGTCATGATCGTGGCCGGATTAGAGTTTACCAACACTACTCGATAGCCTTCCTCTCGTA
>CAUYTX010000271.1:0-2043 GCA_963575665.1 Gammaproteobacteria bacterium
CCCATCTGAGTTTATGGTTACTGTTACTTGTGAGCCGTCTGCACCATTTACCGTTACAGTGTTGGAAGTTACATTTACTGCACTAGATGGGTTTGTATCTGCTGGATTTTGTTTTGGGTCACGCTGGAATGTGTTACCCACACGTATTATTGTATCTTGGTTTGTTTCGGGTTTGGTTACTGCATCAGGATTTAGAGCTGCGCAAGTCGCTGGTTGGTTATTCGAATTGTAAGTCGCTGGAATGTATCCAGTTGGGCAAGTTCTATGTACGCTTAAGTTTTGGGATGCAGTACCACTTTCGCCAGTTGATGGTCTTACCCAAGAGGCATAGCAAATTGCGCCTGTGTCCGTTGGTGAAGTGACGCTTTGAAAAGTATATGTCATTCCTGCCGCTGGCGGGTGTGCTTGGCTGAAGGCTACATAGCTATTACAGGCTGATACTTCATCAGGAAAGCCGAAGGTAAAGCCATCAGAGTATTGAGCTGTTGATGGCGTTGAGTTGGGTGGTGTTGGTTGAATTGCTGGTGGTACTGGTGCAGTCCAGCCATCAGGTGTTTTTAAGGGTACATTTGGATTTAAGTTGATTTGTAATGGTGCGCTGGCGGCTGTTGTAGGTGGTGTATTAGAATTATCTATGAGTATTGCTGCACCTAGAGCACCAATGGCTACTGCACCGCCTGTTAGTATTGAGCCTCCGACTACTGTTGCAATGTAGACTCATTGAGCCAATTGCAAGTGCGCTTGTGCCTACTAATTTTTGTGTGTTGGCTTGAGCTTGGAATGTTGCAAATGAAAGAATTAAGTAAGCAATAAGTAATTTTTTAATTTTCATATTCGCAACCGTCTTGTTGTATTTGTTGACTTGTGCAAGATACCCAATCAGATATTTGCATTTTTTTGTGTGTTACTGTGGTGCAAGAAACCAGTACGACCAAACCCGTGATAAGTAAAAGCCGTACTGGGGTTAACATGATTAACCTTTTGCGAAACGTTTAAAAATGCGATAACCAATTGTCGCACCTAAAACGATTGTTACCACAGGGATTGAAGCTGTAATTGCGCTTGTTACTGCTGTGCCTAAAGCTGTTGCTAGAGCTGTAAAGTCCATTTTGTGAACCCTTTCATTTGTATGACAGTGTCCGACTGTCTGCGGATTAAGCCTTTTGAGCCGAATTAGTTAAAAAAGCTTTCATAAATTGAAAACATTTTTCTGTATACGTAGCTGGTTACTAAACCAGCGGTAAAAGCTGAACTTGAGTAAAGTATTACGTCTGCAATTGTCATTTTGTGGCAATAATCCCAAGATAAAAACTAATGATGACCAAAATTGAAGCTAGAAGGTCAGCATTGCTTATTGAGTTAATTGCTGTGGTTAGTGTCAGCATTTATGCAACCTGTCTTAGATTGTCGTCTAATTGCCAATACCAGCTAGGTATGACTGCATCTTGAAGTTGGACTACTTCCATGCGGATTGGTAAAGAGGTTACATTTGAAGGTTTTTTTATGTCGATGCCGTATGCAAGTAGTTCTTTACGCCAGCCTCTTTTAGTGCCCTGAATCATCTTATAAAGCCTTCAGAATGTTATTTGCACGTTGTAAAATTTTGGCATCAATTTAATTGCAACATCTGCACACATATTTTGAGCCTCTTCACGTGTTACTTTGTGGTGCTTCATAATTTCTAAATAGAGAAGTTCCAATTTTTCGTTATATTCTTTTGAATGTTTCATTTAAAGTACACATCCTGTAAATAAAATTGATGATGTTGGAAAACGTTTAAACAAAAACTTTCTATAGAATTCGACCATATCTACAGAATGATTAATAAATTGTTTTTGTTCTTTTGTATTATCTTCGTGGGTTAATGTGAAGTAATAAATCATAATGAACCTCTCAATATATAAATATCTTCGCCACGATTCCATGGCTGAGCCTCACCTATATTCATACCTTGAAAATCTGCAATAGCTATCACTTCACGTATTGCACTTACAAAGTCACCGCCACCATTTTGAAAAGATGACCAAATAAACTGCTTCATAA
>CAUYTX010000272.1:0-2029 GCA_963575665.1 Gammaproteobacteria bacterium
ACAATAAATCCAACGAAATCAGTAACTTGTGAATCCAACTGCGTAACTCCTAACTTTGATGGACTTGAGCAAAACCTTGCGGAAGTGGCTACATAAATTGACATCGTCACAAAAGAGTTACACGATGGATCTAGTAAGTAAAAGCAGAAATTTGGCATGAATATGTATTGGACAGATACAGCCTAAGATAGAGGAACCAACGAAGGAACTAAATATGTTCAGAAACTTTACGTTTATGGCGATCAATGTATTCATAATCAGTTGGTTAAGCTTCGCTGATGCCACTCCAACAGGGGTAATAGAGCAAAGTAAAAATGCCTCATCTTCTGCCTCAAAAAAAAGAGAAGATTATTTCATAAGTACCGATACGGTAATTATCGGTTGTACTGCTGGCGCGGCTGCAGGAATCTTAGCTGGTAGCCTTCCGCTTGCTAATGCTTTGAGAACCGGATTTGGGATATCAGAAAGCCTCGCCCTGTTAAATTATTTGACGTGGATGGGGTGTGGCGTGGGTGCAGCCAGCGGTGTAGTTGCTGTAATCACAGCGATACTTCTTCCTTCACATAATTGAGTGGGCATCATCATAGCTGGGAATAGAGGCTTGGCAATGCAGAACACGGTAATTGTACTCCTAGCCACTATCATACTTAGCGTATCCAATGCTCGGGCTGCTGATCTCGAAACACTACTTCTTCTAACCGGACCAATTAGCGAAGCCGTGCAAGAAACAGTACTATTGATTCGACGAGGAGATAATTTTATTAGTAATGACTCACTGGTGATCGGATGCATCGCAGGAGCGTCAGCGGGAATGATGGCAAGCACCGCACCAATGATCGGCTTGACAGTTGCTAATACAGCAACACCGCTAAACGTAGCATACATAACCGTCGCGTCTTTCATGGGATGCGGCATGGCCGTCGTTGGTGCCATTGCTGGCATGGCTACCGCCCGTGCTCTTGAGAACGTACATGAAGCAGGTAATTAACCCATTACACAAAAAACGCATTGGAAGATTAAATATGCAAAGCGTCCACCCGCTTATCTTTCTGATTATCGCAACTACACTTGAAGTAAGCGGAGATGCAGTAGTTAGAATGGCGATCTACAACCATGTCGGATTAATTCGCATATTGCTATTCCTGATCGGTGCAATGCTTTTATTTGGTTACGGTTCGTTTCTCAACCTAGCCCCTCTGGAGTTTGGGCAAGTGGTTGGTCTTTACATTGCAACTCTCTTCGTCGTTTGGCAGATCCTCAACTTCTTTTTTTTCAGTGCAGTACCAACAATACCAATCTTGATCGGAGGAACACTCATTATAGCTGGCGGTGCCATCATTACTTTCTGGAAGATTACGTAGGGTAACCTGAGTTCGACGTAAGATTTATGGCGTTAAGTGAAAAACAGAACTTACTTTAATGGTAGAGCAACTAATTCGTCTACATTAGATTTTGACACGGCAAGCAATAATAAATATTATTTTTGCACTCGCTTTTCTCACATGCTGCCAAAAAAGTTTGAATGAAAAAAATTTCTCAAGTTACTGAAATTAACGTCCCGCATGGTATTTAGCGACGGCACCTTTCACCAGAGACTTTTTCTTGGCATATCGGATAGGCATTTGCTCAGAACTCCACCGCCCGGCAATGGCAATTTCTCCCGTCGAGATTCCAGCTAAACTAAGATCTTGTGCCATGCCCACCCGACAACTGTGGCCAGACACTCCGTTTGGATTATAGCCAGCTACTTTGGCCATCCGCTTAAAAACTTGTGTAATCGCATTAACGGATAATCTACCTCGCAACTGACGGGTAGCATTGAACGATCGAAACAACGCCCCTTCCCGAATATTGTTTGATTGAAGGTAGTACTGAAGGGCATCCACGGTGTCCTCACTCAAATAGACCAAATCTCCTTGACCTACCTGATCGGTTTTAGAGCGTCTTACTTGGAGAACCCCGTGTCCCCGCCTGTTTATCAGTATGCGCGAAAAACCCCGTCCTTCAGGGCGGGGAGGCAGATAGCGCG
>CAUYTX010000273.1:0-2009 GCA_963575665.1 Gammaproteobacteria bacterium
AATCGCCTCAAAGCACTTGGGGTTAGTCGTGCCAACCTACTGCAATACTTTTCATACATTCGCCCTGAAGGTGCGCGTGATGCCGATGACCCATATTGGCAAGCCATCCTTGAACCTAAATCTGCCACTCTTATCATCATTGACGGTGTTACCGAATCCCTGACAATGTGGGGTGGCGAGTCCAAAGATAACGATGCCATCACTCGCTGGATGCGACTGTTTCCACGAACAGTAGCAACCGCCAGTGGCGCTGCCGTTGTGCTTATTGATCACATCACCAAAAATGCAGAGACACGGGGGCGTTTTGCCATTGGCGGCCAAGCAAAGTTAGCAACCATTGATGGCGCTGCCTATCTCGTAGAGCCGTTGGAAGCACTTGCCCCTGGTAGAACTGGAACGCTTACAATGAGAGTTACTAAAGACCGCCCAGGGTTTGTTCGCAAGATCGCAGGTATGTGGCGAAAGTCTGACCGCACCCAAGAGGCTGCAGTTTTCACCATTGACTCGACTAGGGCGCAAATGGAGTATGTGATTGGTGTGCCATTACTTGAGGACGAGCTAGAAAGCAACAAAGAGTTCAAGAAGCAAAAAGAGGTTGCCGAGTTTATTCACAATCATCCTGGCGCTTCACGGCGATTGGTGGCCGAAGGAATTACTGGTTCAAAGGATGCCATTGGGGAGCGAATCAGTGACCTTGTTGCAGGCGGTTGGATAGAAAACCTTGGCAATGACAGGTCATTTATTCTATACATCACCGACTTGGGCAAGAGTCATTTCAACCTTTTGGATGCCGAGATTACTCAATTGAAGGTTAACTAAGGTGTACCGTACTGTACCTTTTGTGTACCTTTTTATTTTAGGTACACAGGCAGTTATGAGCGTGATCGGTGTGCGTACTGTACCGCTTATGTATATAAGCGGTAATAGGTACACCATCACACTCGGTACAGGAACGCCCAATGAGTGAGTTAGATTTCAAACCCATCAGTTGCCGAAAATGCGGCAATCTGATTTGGGCAGGTGTCTCTGCAACCAGTCGGTGCGATGTAAAACTTGATACGGCACGACTCAACCTTGTTGAAGAAGTCATTGCACTCACCAATGGGCTTGGCACCTACCAAGTCCACCGCACCGCCGTTTCATTTGAGGCAACCCGAAGAACGGCTGGGCGAATGACGGCTGCCGACCCCATTGTGCTTGCCACCCATACCTGCCGAGCCTTAACCGTATTTGCCGAAGAACCGCCTGATTACTTCAATCGGGTTAAGTTATCCACAACCAGTGAAAAGGTGCCATTTTGAAACGACTGCGACACCTGATTTGCCAACTGCGCCGAAACTATCTTTGGCGGGTAATAGACCCCGCTGCAAGTTATTGGATAGTCAAATGCACTCAATGTGGATATAGAAAGGGAATGTGATGAACTGCAACATCTGCCAACGCCCAACAGAGACAATTACCTGCCGTGGGTGTCATAAGGCAATAATTGTGTACCTCACAAATATCCCCAACCTTCAGATGTTAGCGGCTGACCACATTGCACCAGGTAGATCAGGTTCAGGTGCTGCTAGTGCTGAAAGGTCAATTGGGGTCAATGTCAACGCCTTAGATTATTCAATGGCAATTGAGTTACTGGCAATCCTTCATTCGTGGGAGTCAGAGATTAGATCGGCTAGACAATTGACACCGCCAGCATTGCTGAAGAAGGAACCAACAACCGATGCAGAGGTTCAGGCAACCTGCGATTTCCACCTTGCTCACCTTGATTGGACAATGGGGCAAGAATGGGCTGGAGATTTTTACAATGAGGTTAAAGAACTACATAGCAAAGGAATGGCTGCTGCCAAGCAATTTGTAGAGCAACCCCGCCGAATCCCATGCCCAACAGATGATTGCCATAAGTTCGTGGTCATTGATGCCGAAAACCTTATGGATGATGTGACTTGCTTTGGTTGCAAGCAATCGTGGACAGTGTTGCGCCTTGTAGCTTTGGCAATGTCTAACCCAAC
>CAUYTX010000274.1:0-1991 GCA_963575665.1 Gammaproteobacteria bacterium
CCGGAAGGCTGATTTTTGCCCGAAAGTTAGAAAATATGGCGGGCAGGTCGCGAATCACCAATCCAGTAGCGTGAACTTGAGGAGATTCCTCGTCTTCTGGATTGCAACCCACATTACCAATATGGGGATAAGTAAGAGTAACGATTTGTTTACAGTAAGAAGGATCCGTTAAAATTTCTTGATAGCCTGTCATCGCGGTGTTAAACACCACTTCTCCGGTGGTGATGCCTTCCGCGCCAATCGATTCTCCGCGGAACACGCTACCATCCTCTAAGGCCAGCAGAGCGGCTGGGCGCACACATCACCTCCGAAGGTTGTAATATTCTCTTCATTATATCCCAAAAGGTACAGAGATGCTAAGAACAGAAAAGCTTGGTGTAGAATATCTATGGGTTTTCTTAAAACATGATTTTTGGAGGGATGATTTGTGGCCTGTTTTCAAACACACCTTACCGTAGCCATGGGTGTTAGTGGCGTTTGCGCGACTAGCCTGTTAGTAGCAGGTTTAGCGAGCCCTGCGGAGTCTTCCCTCTATTTTGCATTAGGCACCGTGGGCGGAGTGGCACCCGATGTCGATTCGGATAGCTCTACGCCGCTAAAAATTGCCTTTGAAGCACTTTCATTTGTGGTGGCATCGCTTGTGATGTTTGGTTTAGGGACACAATTTTCGGCATTGTTTTTGTGCATTGTTTGGATCGGTGCTTTTTTTGCATTTCGCCATGGTATATTCCAATACTTTACTCATAGTACCGTGCATCGTGGAGTCTTTCATTCCGTTCCTGCTGCGGTTATTTTGGGATTTATCACCGCAGCGATTGCCTATCGAATTACTGGAATGCCTCCATTTCAGTCGTGGTTGACTGGTTTTTTCATTGCAATAGGATACCTCGTACATTTGATTTTGGACGAAGCCTACAGTGTCAATCTATATGGAATGCAAATGAAGAAGTCGTTTGGAACGGCTTTTAAATTTTTTGCGCCACGCAGTCCAATCGAGTCTATTTCTGTGTATGCGGCTATTTTTTTATTAATTTGGGTGGTACCGGATACTCATGTTCTTAGAGATACGTTCTCAAATGGACGTGTTTGGAAATGTATGGGGATTCGATTTTTTCCACATTCTACTGCAACCAGCGATCATTCCATTCGGTGTGGCCAAGAACCAGAATGCAAATCCCCAGATGGTTGCCCTGTGATCAAAAAACCAAAGGGTAAAGCCTAATGTACCGATTAGGATGGCTCGTGATGGTGCCCGGATTGGCTCTAGGTGCACACGGTTTGGCCATGCATGGTGATCTAAAATATGCCCCAAACTTCTCACATTTCGAATACGTAAATCCTAATGCACCTCATGGTGGGACTTTACGACTTGCAGACATTGGAACCTATGACAATCTCAATCCCTTTATTCTCAAAGGGATTCCGCCCGTCAACGCTGCTTGGTTGTTTGACAGCTTAGCCATACAATCTCAAGATGAGCCATTTTCGGAATATGGCTTGGTTGCAGAAAATATTGAAATGCCCGCAGATCGCTCTTGGGTGGAATACACTTTGAGGCGTGAAGCTAAATTTCATGATGGTACTCCAATCACAACTGCTGACGTTGTTTGGAGTTTTGAAACGCTAAAAACCGTGGGCCATCCTTTTTATGCAAGCTATTATTCTGGCATTTCTAAAGTAGAAATTATTGGGGCACGATCCGTTCGTTTTTATTTCTCTTCTGTGAGCAATCGAGAGTCTCCTTTAATCGTAGGACAAATGCCAATTTTTTCGAAAGCATACGGAGAAAAACACAGTTTTGAAAAAACGACATTAGAGCCACTTTTGAGCAGCGGCCCATATCGTATTGAAGCAATCAACCCGGGACGAAGTATCACTTACCAAAGAGTTGAAAACTATTGGGGAAAAGATCTTCCGGTCAATCGGGGTCGCTACAATTTTGATGTTGTCCACATCGATTACTATCGAGATGGAACGGTAGCGTTAGAGGC
>CAUYTX010000275.1:0-1973 GCA_963575665.1 Gammaproteobacteria bacterium
TAGTACAAGCGTAAGTGATGATTTATATTTTAAAGCTATAGTTGGCATTATTGATCAATCATTCTCCTACCCAAACACTGCACTATTTGGCATTAAAATTGGCGCTGAAAACTTTTCTTCCGTGCCGTCAGTGTCTGCTGATATGCTAGGCATTAAAATAAAAATTCCCAGTAATTACCATCCTATTGCTCGTTCTTATAGTGGCATTTGGAATGGCACATTTAAGACAGAATGGAGCAACAATCCAGCCTGGATTTTCTATGATTTACTAACCAACACTCGCTATGGGGCTGGACAATTTATTGGTGAAAGCCAAGTGGATCGTTATGCTCTCTATCCCATTGCTCAATATTGTGACGAGCTAGTTAGCGACGGGAAGGGAGGAACAGAACCAAGATTTACCTTCAATGCTTACATTACAGACAGGGGAGAAGCGTATAACATACTAAACAGTTTGGCTGCATGTTTTCGTGGCATGTTGTATTTCAGCGAAGGTTCCGTAGTTGCAATACAGGACACGCCAAAGGCAATGACCAAAATTTTCTCTCCCGCTAATACCATTCAAGAAGTTGATGATAGTGGTACAGTAACTGGCCCGCCATTTTCTTATGAAGGCACTGCTCGGAAAGCACGCAAAACAGTTGCCTTAGTAAGCTGGAATGATCCGGCAGACACATATAAGAGCAAAATTGAATATGTGGAAGACAGTGCTGGCATTGATCGCTATGGCTACCATGAGGTGGAGATTAGGGCGTTTGGCACCACTTCTCAAGGGCAGGCTCAACGCATTGGACGCTGGACTCTTCTCACTGATCAACTAGACACTGAAACTGTTACATTTCAAACTGGTACGGAAGGATTTTTTGTTCTGCCTGGTGAAATCATTGGCATTGCAGATCCCGCAAAAGGAGGGAAGCGTTATGGAGGAAGAGTAATAGATGCCACCACTTCCTCTGTGTCCATTGATCAAGACTTTACGCTACTTGTGAGCAAGTCGTACACACTCACAGTGATGCTACCAGACGGCTCCCTGGAGAGCCGTACAGTGCTTAATGGTAGTGGCGCCACTTCTGCCTTCACCGTCAATCCAGCCCTCTCAGCGGCCCCTGAGGCGGGTGCTCCATGGGTGGTGCAAGAAGATGCCGATGGAGTGAGAAAGTTCCGTGTGATTTCAATTAGCGAAAACGAAGGGAAGATGACAGTATTGGCCTCCTTGTACAATGAAGCCAAATTTACTGCCACTGATAGTGCCACTCAACTAAGCTCCCCCCGGATTTCTCTTGCCAAGAACCAAACCCTTCCATCCGTCACCGCCGGTAGCATTGTGCTCGGCACTCCTTCCTAATGGCACAAAACGAAGTTTCTTGGACCTACCCCCAATATTCGGGCTACTCCATTTTTAATGCAGCCATCCATCCTGCTGTATGCTGGAATCCATTGCAAAACAACCCTTTTATCGCTTCGTTTGAAGTGGCCTACTTGGATGTTCAGAACAATATTTGGATTGATCTTGGGCGCACTGCAACAAACTACATTCGTTTTCCGTCTGATGATTACAATGCCAGCGCCACTTATCAAATCAGAATTGCTACAATAGGAGTCAATGGCATCCGCTCTCCTTATTCCTATAGCAAAGTTCCATTCTCTAGCCCATTATCGTTTGACTTTACCACCAATCAGACAGTAAGATTGGTAAGTGGCATTGACGTGCCAAACCAGCGCTATCTCTTCTTGATTCTTTGATATGGCCAATCTTTACGGACTTGATGCTGCTGGCAATGCTGCCTATGTAAAAGCAGTGGGTACTGGCGCCGTAGGAGACCCATTCATCATTCAAAACGATGCTGTTACCACGGCATTAAAAAGCGCTTTTGTCACTGGATCAGGCAGTGCTGATATTGTGGCTGCAGTGGCAAGCACAAAGCTTCGAGTGATGTCACTGGCTCTTACTGCGGCTTCGGGCTGTACGATCA
>CAUYTX010000276.1:0-1943 GCA_963575665.1 Gammaproteobacteria bacterium
CGGCTGACGCCTAGCGCAGCCAAGCGAGACGCCACACACACCAAGATTGCTGAGCGTGGTGAGTTCTTTCTCAAGTGCTTGCCGGCGAAGTTCCTTACGCCAAATATGGTCGAGTCCCTTGTCGAGGCTATATTAGCCAAGCATGGGGTTCGTATTGATATCGCGGTGGTCGACTACATCGGCATCATGAAGGGCGCCGGAGCAGCGGAAGATAGCATCGACTACAACTCACTAGGACTGCGCAACGTTGCACGTAGACACAACCTCGCCATGATTACTGCGCAGCAGATCAACCGTGACGGACAAAAAGCGCTGGAGCAGGGACAGATAATCACAGAGGTTTACGTCGAGGGCTCGAAGGTCCTGATCAACAATTCCGACAAAATCATCATCTACCAGCAGACCGAGCTCGAAAGAAAAGAAGAGCTTGCTCGCTTGTGGGCGGCGAAAGGCCGCCAGAAGAAGGCCAAGTTCATGGTCGTGATTTCGCAAAACTATACGGCATCTCGTTTTGCCGTGAGCGCTGGAACTACCAGCGCGACGTGGGAAGCCACGATGAAAGGTTCCTGAGTGTTGAAAGGATCGGGACTTGTTGTCGAGGAGTACAGGAAGCGGAAATTCCGGGACCTGGCGCGTACGTGGAAGCAGTTGAAGCGGGAGCAGCTTGACGCGATCGTCAACCAACTCGAACCTCGGCCGAAGTTCGTTTATCCGCCATTCGATCATCAGCTGGTGACGTTCTTACTTGCCCTCAAGTATCCTGGGCTTGTGCTGGCTCTGGACATGGGCACGGGAAAGTCCAAGATCGTCTTGGACGTGTTTTCTTACCGACGCCGTCTGGTGTCGCCAGATCAGCGCGCACGTCGGATGCTAGTGCTAGTGCCGAATCGCTCGAACGTGTGGAGCTGGGAGAAGCAGATCGAAGAGCACGCGCCGTGGCTGACCTACGGACTCTTGAGCGACAAAGTCTCGGGACAACGTCGACGAGAAATTTGGAACGACACGACACTTAATGTGGTGGTTGCTACGTATGCTGGAATGCTAGCCATACACAAAAAAGCCTCGGAGATCGACACGAAACTTGTCACGCGCACGGGCAGCTTGTTTGATACGATTGTCGCGGACGAGTCGTCATACCTGCGTAATGTCGACAGCCAATCGTTTCGGGTCTTGTCTCAGCTCGCGCATCATGTGAAGTTTCGTTACCCGATGACCGGGACACCGTTCACCAAAGATGCTTTGGGTTTGTGGTCGCAGTTCTTCTTTGCCGACCCGGCAGACTCGCCGCTTACTTCATCGTTCGGCGTGTTTCGTAGTTTGTTTTTCACGCAGATAAAGCTGGCGTTCAAGACTGAGTTCTCACTAAATCACGACAAGCGCGAAACGCTGCATCGGGTACTCAAGCACCTCAGCATTCGGTACGAAGAAAGTGAGTGTAACTCACTACCAGAAAAGATGGGAGGGCTTGCCAAACCCATCTGCATTCCTGCTCATATGCACGAGCAGCAGACCAACTACGTGGAGCAGACGTATCAAGAAGCTCGTGAGGCCGCAAAAGATGATGCTGTCATTGCTGGAGCGTTCCATCGCGTGCGCAGAGCTGCTTCAGGTTACGTGGAGATTCCCGGTACGGGCGAGTTCAAATACTTTACCGAGAATCCGAAGCTTGAGGCGTGCATCGACCTTTTACGCGAGATGGGTTCTGAGCAGTGTATCGTGGTCTCGTACTACCAAGAGACCGTGAAGATGATCGAGAAGCGCCTGCGAGAAGAGCACGCGAAGAGTCACGGCGTGAAGTTTACGTACTCCAAGGTTGTGGGAAAGCAAGCCGATTCGGCTAAGCAGCAAGCAGACTTTGTGTCTGGGAAGACTCGCATCATGTTGTTGAGTAGTTTCCCGCTATGGTTTGTTTGTACTTGTCGTTGAGTTTTCCGAGGTTCTCG
>CAUYTX010000277.1:0-19393 GCA_963575665.1 Gammaproteobacteria bacterium
AAAAATTGCTCCATTGATTCCCTTTTTTCTGATTATGTTTTGTAACCATTCTACTGTGCCTTTGCTATATTAAATGCAGAAGGGCATTCTTTCTTCAATTCGTCCCAATATTCATTCTGTTGGCGGGTATAGAGATCCCCCTGAATAGTAGGATCTGGAAGGTCATTTACATGGCGCAAACTAGCCGCCCCTACAGTAGTATCAAGAATAGCATCGCCTGCCGCCAACGCAGCATCTACCAAACTTAACAAGTACCATTCTGTTAACAGAAGACCACCCATCAGACCACCACCAAATAAATTAGTAGGTCCAATCACTGGGAACACAACATAAGGGCCTGGTGAGATTCCTGCGTTACAAATCGACTCACTGATTTCTACTTGCCTGCGCTCTAAGCCAATTTTGGTTGCAACGTCAAAAATACCAGCAATACCAACGGTACTGTTAATTGCAAGTCGAGCTACAGATACGGCTGAATCTTTTGGATGTCCATCCACGAGGTTCGTAAAAATAAATTCTACTTCAGTAATATTTTCATAAACGTTGGTACTAGTCTTTTTTAACCAAGTTGGTGTCACCTTGCTTAGCATGTTGTCCGTGGGGTCGACCACATAATCTACAAAAAAAGCGTTAAAACCAAACATAGCACGGTTAAAAAGTTTAAATATATCAGTCGGAATAGTTTCACTTTTAGCAATAGGTGACTCAAGATTGGAGGTATCCGCTCCAGAGGTTGTACCTACAAAAGCTAAAACGCAAACCATTGTAAAAATTTTAGAAAAATTCATGACACATTCTCCTACATCTCAAAACGCCAAAGAAGTGAACTATTTTCCAATGCAAAAATTTTTAAAGATCTTACCTAAGAGATCATCGGAAGTCACCGCTCCCGTGATTTCTCCTAGGCAATCTTGTGCTAATCTTAATTCTTCCGCCAATAATTCAAATCTAAAACTCTTTTCTGCGGCATCTACGTGGTTTTGTGCTTGTTTCAATGCTGTTAGGTGACGCCGACGCGCGCTAAAGGTGCCAGTGTTGGCAGAATGTCCTACTACTCTCTTTAGGTGTTGTACGAGTTCCGAAATGCCCGCACCCGTAGTAGCGGAAAGAGTTACCTCAGGACCCAATAGGCCTTCCGAAAGACCTAACGTACTGTTGGTCAAATCTGCCTTATTTCGCACCACGGTAACTGATAATTTCCCTGAGAGTCTCTCCAAAATAGTTTTTTCTACTGAACCTACTCCGGTTTTGTCTTCTACTACTAACAAAATTTGGTCGGCACGCTCGATTTCTGCGTAGGCACGGCGTACTCCCTCCTGTTCCACAAAATCTTGGGTAATGCGCAATCCCGCCGTGTCTAAGATGTTAAGTGGCATGCCATCCAATAGGATGCTCTCCCGCAGGACATCACGGGTGGTACCCGGAAAAGGACTCACAATGGCCACTTCACGCTTGGCTAAACAATTCAGCAGGCTAGATTTACCCACATTGGGTTGTCCAGCAATGACCACCGTCATGCCTTCGCGCAATACAACGCCTTCTTGTGCAGAGGCAAGGATCTCAACAAGTTTTTTTTGTATCCAAAAAAGTTGTTTTTGGATATTAGTATTGTTTGGGGAGTCTAACTCTTCGTCAGGAAAATCGAGTGTCGCTTCTACGTGCATTCGTAGGTGAGTCAGCGCAGAAACAATCTCTTTGATTTGTTTTGAGAAAACCCCCTGAAGGGATCGGACCGCTGCGCGGGCTGCTTGGGTAGAAGCTGCATCAATTAGGTCTGCTACTGCCTCTGCACGTGCCAAATCTAATTTGCCTTGCAGGAAAGCGCGTTCTGTAAACTCTCCGGGTTTAGCCAAACGTGCACCCAAAGATAATACTCTTGCCAATACTTGATCCAAGACTACATTGCCGCCGTGGCCTTGCAGTTCTAAAGTATCTTCTCCGGTGTAAGAGTGTGGTGCTGGAAACCAAAGCACCAATCCTTCATCTATGGCCAGACCCTCTGCATCCAAAAAAGGGAGAAAGGTGGCCTGCCGAGGAGAAAGTTCTCGGCCTAGAATTTCTCGAGCAATGTGTTTGGCTTTTGGGCCAGAAATGCGGACTACCCCAATAGCTCCTCGCCCGTGCGCAGTGGCAATCGCGGCAATGGTGCTCACAACCCTTCTAACCACCCAGTCACACGATCCAAAGCGGTGTGGCGTGTGAGGTCTACGTGAATTGGGGTGACTGAGACATAGTTATTGCGAATGGCGTCGAAATCGGTGCCGGGGCCGGCATCTTGTTCTGGGCCTGCAAACCCAATCCAATAAATGGGACGTCCTCTAGGATCGATACCTTGAATGGCAGGCTCTGCTTTGTGTCGGTGGCCAAGGCGCGTGGCTCGGAAACCAGAGAGGGACTCCCAAGGAAGATCTGGAACATTGATATTTAAGATCGTGTCCGCAGGTAAAGGTTCTTCTTGAAGACGTCCTACTAAGATACGCGCGACTCTTGCAGCGGTTTCGTAGTATTGGCCCGGGTTTTGTGCGGTCACTAACGAGATAGCCAACGCTGGCAAACCCAAAAATCGTCCTTCCATGGCAGCGGCAACGGTTCCAGAATAAATGACATCGTCCCCTAAATTGGCACCGGCGTTGATTCCAGAGACCACCATGTCAGGCTCTTGTTCTAAGAGCCCAGTAATTGCAAGATGTACGCAATCGGTTGGCGTGCCGTCCACTCGGTAAAAACCGTTCTCGGTGCGAATCGCATGCAATGGCATATCGAGTGTTAAGGAATGACTGGCACCACTGCGGTCTCGTTCTGGTGCAAACACGATGATTTCGGCCACTTTTTCTAAGGTTTCAGCCAAACAACGCAACCCGGGTGCTTGGTAACCATCGTCATTACTAAGTAAGATTCTCATGGGTGCCTTAAAACTGGTTACCAATTTTCTAATCCATTTAGGGAAGAGTGTACCGAGACAATACCGGGCAATCCTTCACTTAACATGACTTCCAAAGGGGTTCGTTCTTCAAAAAAGGGGTTAGCGGTATGAACCCAAAGACGTGCTACTTCAGGTGCATGGGGGAAAGAAAGGCATATACTAAAGTCAACGGCAAGCAGTAGTTCTGCGCGTGCTTGCGTGGTACTCTCGTCGGGAAGAGCTATCTCTTCTCGATTCCCAAAAAGACTACCGGGCGGTAACCCAAGCAAAAGCTCTTGTTGGGAAAAATTCGTTTTCCAAAGAGAAAGAATTTGCACGATTTCGGAAATCAAGGGCTGTTTAGGGTGCACAGTCGTTTTTTCCTGCAAGGGTATTTTTCCTTATTCTAGGGTCGCACAGTATTCAGGTGTTTTCAACCCCGTTTTGATACCACAATTATTTCAGCTAGGGATGACACCCCAAGCCTTTTCTATCCTTTTGGCAGAAACCGGAACCGCAGTTTTAAGTTCCTGAGCGAAAAGAGAAACTCGCCACTCTTCCAACATCCAACGAAACTCTTCTAAACTAGGAGAAGTGCATTCAACACTTTTCAAAAAACGCGACCACCATGGTGCAATCTCTGCTAGCCGTTCTTGATCCCTCAGTGGTTGCTCCTTCATCCTTTCAATTCGGAGCCGCATTGCCTTGAGATAACGCGGGTAATGGCGAAGCCTAGACAATGGAATAGCCACAATAAAACCAGAATAAACTAGGGCATCTACCTGTGTGCGTAAATCTTCATGCGATTCTCGAGAAATTGACTTCGTTGCTTGGATCTCACCAGAAACACATCCATATTCTATAAGAATTGTCTCTACTAATTGAGTCACTTCTTCCGCAGTAGAAACTAAATTACCCCGAGCAGCCACAAGACAAGTCTGAAAGGCAATGGAATCTCGAATCTCCATGGTTTCTGCAGGAAAAGCAGCAATCAAAATAGCCGTTACAACGTCTTGTTTAAGAGCAATTAAGTTTCCAAAACGTGCATAAGCAAGCGAAGCATTCCGAGAAATCAAAAGACTTCGTTCCAGTGAACGAACCTGACTGGCACACTGCAAAGAAAATAAGCGACGTAGACCCCTCGCGTGTTCAGTTTTTGCTTTTTCTAAAGTTTCAAATAAGCGCAATGAAATCTTGTCAGCCTCTTCTGCCAGTGCAGGATAGCCACGCATTGTCTTTCCCGGTAAATCAATCCATTCTGGTAATGAACCAAAATCCCACGTGGAGACACATTCTCGCTCATAGTGTTTCGCGAGCTCTCGAAAAGAAGTTTTAGATTGTCTTCCAAAACGAGATTGCAAAGCAAAAAGATCTCTATCTTCTGCAAGAATCTTTTTTTCTTCTATAATTCGAAACCCCATTTTTAGATGGTTCGGTAAATTTTCAATTCGGAAATCTGCTGCTGATACTGCAACACCCGTTAATTTTTTTAGAAATTGAGATAAAACGACCCGCAGGACAACCTTTTGATCTACTTCTATAAAGGTTTCATAAGCAGCACGGGCATATTCTGTGACGGGAATAAAATTAGTTCGCAAAGACTTTGGCAAATTTCGCAATAAGAAAGTAATCTTTTCAAGCAATAGCCCAGGTACGAGATAATCACCATGGTATTCCTGGAGACTGGACAGAAAGGCAAGAGGTACTTCTAACATAACACCATCTTCTAGCGCACCTGGCTCAAATCGATACTCCAGAGGAAGGTTAACGCCTTCTACGATAAGAAAATTTGGAAACAGAGAATGCGCAATCGCAGATTCATTTTGAATCAAAACAGAACGATCTAAAAATAAAATCTTTTGATCTTTCTTTTCGGTTTCTCGTCTCCATTTTTCAAAACTACGATGGTCAAAAACATCCTCTGGTACTTTCTCATCGTAAAAAGAATAAATGATTTGTTCATCCGCTAAAATATCTTTACGTCTTGATTTGTGTTCAAGTTCTTCAATTTCTTCAATTAAAGTGTGATTGTGTTTGAAGAATGGGGCTTGTGTCGCATAGTCACCTTGTACCAATGCACTACGAATGAAGATTTCTCGAGAAATTACTGGGTCAATTAACCCATATGCCGTTTTACGTTGCATTACAATGGGGAGTCCGTACAGTGTTACTTGTTCTAAAGCGATTACCTGACCTGGTTTCTTTTCCCAGTGTGGATAGTAATAGCTTCTTCGCACCAAATGTTGGGCAAGTGGTTCTAACCACTCTGGTTCGATTTTTGCCACAAAACGTGCATAAACCTTAGTAGTTTCTACAATTTCGGAAGCCACGATCCAACGTGGAGATTTTTTGAATAGCCCAGAACCTGGGAATATAAAAAACTGCAGACCACGTGCACCAAGATAACTTCTTTTCTTTTGATCGCTTTCTTCTTGTTTTTCGCTTTTTTCTATCTGTGATTGCAACATGCCGACACGTGATAATAAACCAGTCAATAAAGCTCGGTGCAATGCTTCGTAAGAAGCAGGAGAAGAAATTTTTAATAACTTTAATTCTGAAGCCACTTCTACTAATTGATTATGAAGATCCGACCACTCTCGCATTCGGTTATAAGAAAGAAAATGCTCTCGACAAAAGCGTCGCAAGGCAGAAGAACCCAGAGAGATCTTTTCGTAAAAAGCCCAAAGTTTTAGCCAACCCACAAAATCTGAACGTTCATCTTGGAAACGTTTATGTTTTTCATCTGCGGCTTGTTGATGTGCCAGTGGCCGTTCTCGCGGGTCTTGAATGGAAAGACCGCTTGCAATAATCAACACTTCTTGGAGTGCACCTTCTGTTGAGGCTGCTAAGATCATGCGTCCAAGGCGCGGATCTATGGGCAAATTGGAAAGATTCCGTCCAATATCCGTAAGTGTGCGAGATTCGTCTAGTGCTTGGAGTTCTTGAAGAGTTTGATAGCCTTCTAAAATAGACCTTGGGTGAGGTGTTTCGAGAAAAGGGAAATCTTCTGGGTCTCCTAATCCCAATGCCTTCATTCGTAAGATTACGGATGCAAGCGAGGTGCGTTTGATCTCCGGATCTGTGTAGGCAGGTCGGGCAAGATAGTCTGATTCCGCGTAAAGGCGCACGCAAACACCAGGCCCTACTCGACCACAACGGCCTTTTCGCTGATCCGCACTGGCGCGAGAAATGTTTTCAATACGCAATCGAGTGACTTGGGCACGAGGGCTGTAACGGTTGATCCGGGCTAATCCGGTGTCGATTACCGTTCGAATGCCCGGAATCGTCAGGGAAGTTTCAGCAACATTGGTCGACAGGATAATTTGAAGCAAACCACTAGACTGGAAAACCCGCGACTGTTCCGCTTGCGTGAGCCTAGCATATAAAGGTAGAACGAGGACTCGATCTAAAGGGCGTTTAGCAAGTGCTGAGGCGACTTCACGAATTTCACGTTCTCCGGGGAGAAAAATTAAAATGTCACCCGTGCGACCTAAAGCTAAAACTTCTTCTACCGCATCGGCAACTTGCTCCGCGAGATCTGATTCTTCTTCTGGTGCTTGGTAACGTACTTCTACAGGATACGTCCTACCTTCCACACGAATGACGGGTGCTTTGTGGAAATATTCGGAAAAACGTTCGGTATCGAGGGTGGCAGAACTGACAATTACTTTCAAACCACGACGGCGTGGCAAAATTCGCTTTAGGTAACCGAGCAAAAAATCAATATTGAGGCTTCGTTCATGTGCCTCATCGATAATTAAAGTATCATAGGCGTTGAGTTTGCGATCCGTTTGAGTTTCTGCTAATAGGATCCCGTCGGTCATGAATTTAATGCGTGTTTCAGGAGAAATTTTTTCTGAAAAACGTACTTGATAACCTACGAGCCCGCCTACTTCCCCACTTAACTCTTTGGCCACTCTGGAAGCCACGCTAGTGGCTGCGATCCTCCGTGGTTGGGTGCAACCGATTCGGCCTTTGGTGCCTCGACCGGCTTCTAAACAGATTTTCGGGAGTTGGGTAGTTTTTCCAGAACCGGTTTCCCCTGCCACAATGACAACAGGATGACGGCACAGAGCTGTTATAATGTCAGCCCGCCGCGCACTAACGGGTAATTCTTCGTTTTTTGGGATCTGATCCGAGTTCGCAGTCAATTGTTATCCGTGACGCTTTCTCTACGCACGTAAAATTGATTCACAGTTTAGACGTCAGCATTTCAAATGTCCTCTACTTTTTCTAATAATTGGGTAACGGCAAAATCATAACCTTCCCCGTGATAAACCCCCTGATACTTTGGCAATTTCTTGATTAAATCTGCACATTCCTTTAGCTTTTGAGAAGAAACAAATTTCTTTGCCATGAGCTTTGCATCTACCTCATCTACGCACAAAGTAAGATAGTTAGCTATCGCGCTGAACAAAGTAGGATCAAAATCTTTTACCCCCTGAGAAGCAAGTACAAAAACGATGCCATATTTACGACATTCTTTGGCCATCCTTGGAATCAACTTTAGTTTTGCTGCTTTATGTGCTTCATCAAAAATAATCGCATGAGTAATTTCTTTTTGCTCACCTCGAAGAAACATGTTTTGGTATAAATTGTACAAAGTCAGCGTAGAAAAAGCACGCTGTAACACTTCATTTTGGGTTTCATGAATCTGTACAAAGACAGGACTCGTCATTTCTAACAAGCTGGCCACGTTTGCCTGTTTTTCAAATACATCATAGTCATCTAATTCACTTAGTCGAGTAATCAGATTTTTTTCTGGTTTTTCCTCAAATTGCAGGATTTCAAAAAAAGTACGAAACGAAGGGATCTCACCACGTTCGCTAGAAGACCAACCTAAATCTTGGTAGCTTCTCTTGATTGCCGATCGTAGTCGGCCCAACTGTACTTCCCCTAGTCCTGGAAAAATGGCAGAAAATAAATCCCGAAGCATACCCAAACTGTCTAAATACGTACTACCTTCCGGTACTTGCATTGGGTTAAATCCGAGGTCTTTATATTTTACCAATTTTATTTGATCTTTTAAGTGTTCTTCAATTCTACTATCGATATCGGAATGATATGAAAAAACAATCGGACTAATTCCATGCGCGTTTAATTGTAAACACAAGTTAATCAGACAATTTGTCTTACCCATACCAGGTTTTCCAACAATCATTAAATGTGGGTTACTCCGGATGGAAGGACGCCAAATTACTTTTTTCTCCTTACTAGTGTAGCCTAGAAGCATTTGAGGTGGTTCTGATTTCGTTTGTTCTGTGGGTGCTGCTGAAATAGTTTGATGTATTAAAACAGTTTTGGGCACGGAAACTTCCGTTGATTTCTCTGGAGTATGTGATAACCCTTGAGTCTGAGGTCCAGGTTGAAAAATAGGCTCTATTTCTACTTTTTTTTGTATTGGAATTTCCATCGTCTCCATTGGTATCGTGGATTGCAGAGCAGGCGTCGAAAAAGTTTGTAGAGCAGAGACCTCTACCTCTGGAGTCGGTAAAAGCTTCTGAATATCAGGTTGCAAAACAGGTTCTACTTCTACGTATTTTGGTATCGGAGCCTCTATTACTTTCTCTCTAAGCAATTCTCCCCCGAACATCCAAATGTCTTCTGAAATCCTTGTTGGTTGTAAACCTTGATATTCTGGACAAAAAATGTAACCTACTTTCCTTGCAATTTGAATTTCCTTTACCTTTTGTTTTTTTACAAATACTAATTCGTCAATTTTCTGTATTAGCCTTTTGAAGGCTTCTTCTGTTAAATGATGCCTCCTACCTTTTCTAGCATAGAACCGGAGAATTCTTGCCAATCTCGCACGACGAATCGTTTTCTCTAAAACCGTGGTGTTAGCACCGTATTGCTTCTCGAACAGTTCAGAAGAAACATTTAGTTTACTATCGATAGCACCCACCACTTCTGCATGGCGTACAGTCTTGAAATTGGGGTGAAACTTAACTTCAACTAGGGTCCACTGGAATCCAAGACGCTCATTAAAATGCACGTATAAAAGATCTGCACCATCACTTTTCTTTTCCAAAAGTTCTGGTACATCATTGATGGGAACGAAGAATCCGTGCTGAAGAGATAGCCATGCTTCTTCTCGTTCTCCTGCATTTTTGCAATGTTCATGCAAAAGAGCCAGTGCAATCATTTCCCGCACGTTATCTTCTGCATCAGAGATATGCAGTGCTAATCGACCACTTATTCCCTTAAGGGCACCCAATAATAAGTCACAACGATATAAATCATTCGGTAACCCAATTTTATCAAGGGTACGCCCTATATGAGATTGCATTTCTTCGAGTTGAGTCGTAGAAGTAACTAATTGTAAAAAACCAAGATCATCTCGTTCTGGAACACAATCAATGGTGTGAGTATCATACAAATTTGGCAAAGTATGAGGGGAATCAAAATACTCGATACCAGCATTTCGATCTGTAGTAATCACCCAATCACACAATGTATGAAGATTTTCAATCACTTGCCTAGGGTTTACTTCTGTTACCAAGACAGGCCAATCTTCTGCACTGCCGCCAAGGTGTCGAGCTGTCGCCTGCAAAATAGCGTTATGAAGTAAAGTTTGTCGTTTTGTGAGAACGGCAGTTTGTGGATGTGCCTCTCCTTTAGGATCCGGAGTAACTAAACTTTTCCAATACGGGATTTCCGCTTTGGGAAAGAATTCCCGATTGGGCATTAGCAGTAGCCCATGTGCTTCTAATACACCACTGGCAGGCAATTCACTTTTGGGTTGGCAAACAACTTTTGAACGAAAAAGATCAAATGCAACGGCAATGTGTGCAGGTGTATTAGGTAACGGGTCATTTCGTTTCGCCCAATGCAGTTTTGGCAAACTTACTCCACCGGGACGTTCCACAGCATCTGAAATCCAAGAATCTTCTACTGTTTTTCGATCCAAAGCATCAGAAATAAACTGTCCGCTCAATTCAACTGCACGACTTTCTGCCGGGTATAAATTTAATTGGTAACAAATGAGAAGTTGTTTTTGAGATTCTAAAGTTTCCTCATTTTCTTCTGGCACGGGCAATGCTTTCCCAAGAGCTCGTACCACGATGCGTGCATCTCCTGCGCGTAAGGCATGAACCAAAATTCTTTTATATTCGGGGTGCAAATTCAAATATTGTTGAACTTGTCTTCCTAATACCTCTACCAGAGGAGAATGTACCGCGGCACTCTCTTCCTTCCCCAACAATAAACGAGCCAATAATGCAACGGTAGATTTAGGTTCTGGATCCTGCACAGGTACCAACGCGACTGCATGCGGGCCGAGTGTGTCTGCAAATACAAAACATTCCCCTGGATCAATGCCTGGCAACAAAAAAGGGTAGTAAGTACCGCGCACACCTTCCAACAGATTTTTTAATTTTGTCGACTTAAATTGCTTTTCTAAAGATTTTTCTAAAGAATGATGACACGCAACCAAAAGATCGAACCCTTGTTGCCAAGCTACGCGCAGCGGATGAGTAGGCAATACGATCAATCCAAGCCGACGTCCAGAAAGTGAGGACACCTCCAAGGTATGAATTAAAGTAACGATTGGATCGTATGTCTTAAAATTTTCCATTGCATCATTGACGTATCTCTCCAGTATATTTTCATTTCCGTACAAGACACTGACCGGCCCTTGACTTCTTTCGAACCACTTAGAAAATTCGGTAGCTGAGTTTTGGAATTTTTGATCTACAGTGATTGGTATAAATTCAGGATCACCAACCGCCGATCCGTCTTCCCGAATTGTTTGTTTCCAACGACCTAACATTCCTTGCCTAAAAATCCAATCCAAAAATAGGGTAGATAATAATGGTGGACAAAATACTTTTCCTATGGTTCCTTTCCACCGAAACACGACAAAACCATTCTTATCTGTTTTGGAAATGCTGCCGGTAGAAAGTGCATTAGACAACTCTTCCCAGCTTTCAACCGAAGGCAGAACACCCAAAGCAATATTTGGATAGGTTCTTGCACCTACTTCTACTTCTTCAGAGGCGTTTATTCCTTCACTTTGACCTTTTCCACTCTTTGGAGAGGCAATCAAAAATCCTTCACTTTCTGCTTGTACTTCTTGCTGTCCCATTACCCTAATTTCTATTTTTGCATCGTATGCGAAAGGTTTTTTTAGTTCGGATAGATCTCCTAATGAAAAAACTACTTTCTGGTCTAGTGTGCTAGAATGAGAAATTGCTTTTTCAGATAACGCTTCTTGTCTACCTCCACTTAGAATCCTAACCAGATATTGTGCTGCGCCTTTCTGCAAGTCTTTTGGTTCAACCTTCCACTTTACTGTCAATCTGGGAGAGTCTTTTTCTGATTCTGGATCAATTCTCCACTCTAAAGGTGGCTTCGTATCGTCTCCGTCCGGTGTTCCTAGAACCAATCCAGACCATTTCAGTGGTGCCTGATTTTTTGCACGCCAAGATACAAATTCGATCTTATTGGGAAAGTTCTGCCCAAATCTTGGATGTATTCGATGAATCCAGAATTTTTGTTCCAAGTTAGGCAATGCTTGAAACGAGGACAAGTGTCTTACGCTGTGTAACCACTGTGCTAAACATCTTCCGAGATTCTCTTCTTCAAGCGGTAAATAGAGAGACTCTATCTGTTCTTCTAATGATAGCTTTTTACTCTGAAAAAAACGTTGCACTAACTGTCCTGATAACTCTAGCCAATCCTGTTCTAGTCTCACATCTTCCAACAAGTCTACGCGCCAAAGACCAATCTCGTGCAAAGCCGCACCAATTTCTTTCTTTTCTACTCCAGCAGCACTACATAAGTATCTGAACTCACACAATGGTGTAACGTTTCTATGTACCTTCCTTGACTGGACTAAAATTTTATCTACGAATAGTTTAGTCCCCTTTGGTAATTGATCCCGTGCTAACTTTTTGGCTTCTGTGAAAAGGTCAGTTTCACTGATTTCCCGAGCTGCACTTTTGATCCCATCTATGCCAGGAATATCTGCAGTAGAATCGATCAACAATAGGCTTGCAGGTCCTTTACTTTCCCGCCAATCTACGGCGCGATCTGCAGTAATCAATCTTCTCAGAATGTCTTCTCGGGCACTAACCAAAGCAATTTTCCAACCGTCTATTTCAAATCTTGAATCTCGTATAAGATCTTCTATGATTTCCGTGGGCAAAAATTGAACATAAACCATATTCCCTGCACTTGGATTTCCTAATAAATTAGAAAGTGCCTGTGCAAGTAAAGGAGCTGTTTTCTTTGGAAGATTAGACATGGTAAGCTCCTACATAATGTGGTTTAATTTGTTTCATAGATTCGGCGTCGTTCACTCCGAGCAACAACCCTAGATCCCGTAAACGATCTTCCACATATTTCTTATTTTTTAGAAGCAAATCTTGTGAAATCGGTTGTCCTGGGGGCGCGCAATCAACATATAATCCATAATTTTCTCTGAGCAAACGCAAAAGACCCTGCAGAGAAAGAAACTGTTTTGCGCCGTCCTCTCGAAATACATGCCGATGTACTAAAAACTCCAATAATGGGGGTTGAAGAACAATAGAGCGCAGTGTTGTATTGCTAGAGACCCCATTTTGAGTCCTTCTCCCAGATCTAGATTTTGAGATTCCATTGGGTTCATTCGAAGCTAATGCACTGCTCAGGACGTCCATATTTTTTGTTCCTGGTGTGTTTCCTCTTAAACTGTTTATTACCTCTGCTAGATTCAAAGCGGGTGAGAGTGCATTATTTCTCAATTTGCTTACAATTTCTGGACGAAATTCTTTTTCGAACTCCAGTGCTAATTTTCTGCAGTTTCTCCCTATCATTTCCAAAATGTTTTTAGACCTTGGATGCCGTTTATGAAAGATTTCACCTAGTAATCGAATCCATTCTACAGAATCGGGCATATTTACAGGAGAGATTTTTTCGATCTCTTCATCAAGACGAGACTCTATATCTAAAATTTTTAAGATCGTCATTCGAATCGGTGTTCTCTCATAACGACGAATACACTCTTCCATAGAAGCTTCTGAAAGATTTCGCAACCTTGAATCCGTTCCATTGGATCCATCTACAAAAACCGGCCAAGGAGGTTGCGTATCTGAGATTTCCCCGGTTCTCTCCCAATCCTCAAGGAGTTTTGCAGTAGAAAGAATCAAATTGGACAATCCGAGAGAAATAGCAGATTCCAACATCTCCAAGAAAACTTTACGAGGAACAGAGGTACCATAAGCCCGGATTAAAATGCTCAGATCTTTTCTCAGATGATTTCCTGCTTGTCTTGCCAAGGGATGTCGGTTTGGAATCTTCTCACCTTCATTTTTATTTTGTAGACTTTTTGCAGATTTTTTTGGTGCGCCTCCGCACGCTTGTCCTAAACGGACTGCTAACAATTCTTCAACTCCGATTTCCTTCGCTTTCTTCTCAATAAATTGATCACCCATAAAGTTGGAAACATAACCATCAATTTCCATAGCTCGCCCAAAAACAGAAAGCAGAACATTTTTCGAAAAACCTACCCCCATTTGAAAATTCCCTTGGTGTTTACTAGGTTCTATCCATTCCCCAATTGACTGATTTGCAAGAACTGCACTTAAAAATTCTGGTACTCCGCGTAAACTACTTACCTTCACTGGTAAATCAACCCAACTGGCTAGATAATGCGTCGGGTACACTCGCTGTACTGGTGTTTGTTGTCCTTCTACACTTTTTTGATTTTCTAAGCACGATGCCAATAAAAGATCCCCAAGCACAGAAGTGCCTGCCTGATCGTCAAATCCCACCAAATTGGACTCTGATTTTCTTATTAGTTCTTTTGCTACATTTGAAATACTTGCTTTTTTTCCAAAAGTATCTTCAAAATGTCCTCTTCCACGACGATGCCCAAACCGAGCCATGTATAACATACTTGGCAGTAATGCACTAATTGAAAAATCCTGGATCGAAAAAGGAATCACTGGAAAGTAATTATTACTCCACAATTCTTCTGAGGTTCCTGTTCCGAGAACACCTTCGATGATTTCGTAATCATTATCAGCCATTTTATTTCTCTACTTCCCGAACAATATATTGATGGGAATCGCGTTCTTCTACGTACAAACGAAACCAACTGTCCTCTTCGATAGGATGATGTCCATACATTTCGCTAGCGTCCTCTTGAGACAATCGCTGTGTGAATACTTCTAAATGAGCAAATACGCTCTCTTGTCCTCCAGAAAATTGGACACCTTCTTTCAAATCAAGAAGCAAAGAAAACAAATCTAGGCTTAGATTGAGAACTTCCTCTCCACCTTTCACATATTGGTAACACAACTGAAGCTGCGTGGGCAACACTTCAAGCCCATCTGCAAGGAAAGGTTTTGGTGCACGCAAGAAAAAACGCTCCCACGGTTTAATTACCCAAAACTTGGTTTCCGTTTTCGTTCGTGGAGTTAAAGGCAATGGAACTCCGCGTCTCAAATTTTGTTCCTTGAATGCTAAAAATGGCAATGGTTTCCTTTTGGCAATACCTAGACACAAATTTTGGCAAAGGAGTTTTTGTTCTGATTCACTGCGAAATGAAAAATCCCGAAAAAGCGCAAGATGTTTACCATTGACAAGAAATACTGCATTTTTCTGCGCCCCATTTAGATCCGACAAAGAAAAACCCTCAAAATAAGCACGTCTCCTAGACCAGATCAAACGTTGAACAGGCGGTGCTTCTTCCGGAAGGTTTTTAAGTAGTACTCGATCTAAAATTGGATCAGCCTCTAAAGCAGGATCAATCTTCACAAATTCTCCGAGCAATTCCCCTTGCCTTTGTGAACTGAAAGCATCAAAAGCACGCTGAAAATAAAATTCTGGAGTTAAGTCTTGTTTTGCGTGCAATTCTTTACAGTCGTATATCCCAAAAAACACGTAAGACAAGGTAGCACGAAGTCCTCGAGCGGTAATGTGCACTTTTCCACGTTGGTGGCACGCCTGGAAAAGATAGTGTAATTGTTTGCGTATTCTTGGCCCCAGTGCAGGATCACGGAGCATACTTACTGAATGCCAAGCCGTGCACCGGAGGTTAGCAGTACATGTTTTACAAAGTCTCCAAGGATCCTGATCTCCTAAATGATTTCCAAGCAATCGATCCAACATGGAATCCAAAAAATAGGTTGAAATACCATTATCTCCGATGCCCCCCACGAGAGAACGCCAATTAAGGTCGATAAACAAAAAACGTGGATCCAATTCCACTTGTTCGCTTAAAAGGCTAGATCGTAGCTGTTCAGTAAGATAATTTTCTTCTGGTTGTGTGCTAGCCCATTCTAATAGCTTCCCACTGTTAATTGCGACGATATGCAAATCTTGGCATACGTAGTTTTCCTGCCGAAAAGGAAGAAAAAACTCATCCAACAATTCGTTAGCAGATTGATTTTCCCAGGCAGCAGAGCCATCTAAATTGATACGCAGGCGTTGATTTCCAGAAAGTTGATGTTCCCAAACTCGTTTGGAAGATTGTGTATTTTTAATACCAAGACTTTCTAACATGTGTTGAAGGAAAGCCGTCTTTCCGTCTCCTGCATTGCCGAAAAGAATCACCAAATTGATTTTTCCAGATTTCACCTTTCCTAGTAATAAGGCATCTAAATCAGTTTCTATGTAAGTGTTCCTTGCAAACTCTGAATCTAATCCACGTGTTTCTTGGTTTCCGTGGTGAGAACCGGGGTAAGCAGAAAGAAGATTGCTTAGCCAAAGGGTTTCATGATCTCCAATCTTTGCTGTTTTAGTCACATAGATAATAGGGGATGGAGACCATTTTGGTGTTGGGTCATTTAAAAAGGCTTTTGCCTCTTTGGCATCTTGAAAACGTTTTTTTGGATCTGGATTCGTAGCCTTTTCTAAAAATGCCCGCAGTGTACCGTTTTCTAGTAAATTCTCCCAATTACACCCACGTTGCTTATACCGTTCCTCACCGTACAAGAATGGTTCACGATCGTAGAGAACATGAAAGAAGGAAGCCGCGAGGGCATAAAAATCATCTGTGGGATAAATTGGTAAGCGAGATTGCACCGAAGAGCTAGAATAAAAGAAAGTACTGCTACGTGCTAATTGTCCTGTTCGGACGACCGTATCATAATCAATTAAAGTGGCTCCTTCTCCCTGCACCAAAATGTTTTTTGGACTCACATCCCCATGCACTAATCCTGCATTGTGTAACGCCTCAAGGGCATCACACATTTTTAACAACCAACTTTTTGCAAGAGTTTCCTCAGAATCTACACAGGAATCTTCTGCGTAAATAGACAAAACGCCTTTGAAGTGGTGCATGGGTTCTCCCTCTACCCACTTGAACAATGCCACGAATCCGCGCTCTTCCCATTTAGATGCAATTTCATAAATGATGGAAAGGTTAAGATGTGTAGTAGTACGCACATGTCGATAAGCCTGTAAAGCATGTTCTCCGTCTTCACCGTTTCGCACTACTTTGGCTACGTAGGTGCCAAATTTTTCTTCGGAGTTTTGGCCTAACTCAACTACTTTGAAAGTTAATCCAATGCCACCCTCTCCTAATTTGTTCAAAATCTTGTATCGAGAATTTCGAAATTCAACAATCGTCCCTTCACTCCAATACTTTGGTTCTGGTAACATTTTTGGTTCTTGTGGAGGGATCGGTTGAGATTGTTTTGATAACTCTGCAATCAAAGAGGTAAGGGAAGGGCGATCTTCGGGATTATCTTGGCGGCCCTTTTGCAAACATTCTTTGATTAAAGCAGAGATTGGATCTCCTAAATCAAATATCGTTGCTAAACTGGCACACAATGAATATAAATCGGATTGGGTAGTAGCTGCATTGAGTCCACCCGAAAGAATTTCAGGTGCCACATACTTTTTCATTTCTCCAAACTCAAGACCTGTCGAAGTGCTAATGGTTTCTGAATCTTGTAATTTAGCCCAACGGAAATCCGTAAATAAAGGAAGACCATTTGCTTGTACACGTAAATTTTTAGGATGAATCGAACGATGTAATAGTTTTGGTTGTCCCGAACCTTCCGTGGGAGAATGAAATTCGAGAAGGGCACTGAGTGCTTTTTTTGCGTAATCGATTCTTGAGGAAAGATTCCATTCTTTGTCTTGATTTCTCTTTTCTAAAGTAGGTGCTTCTGAATCTGACAGAGTGAAAAAATGTAACTCTCCTGGATAAGCAGGAGCTTCTTGAAAAGAATCTAATAAATTAGGAAGATAAATCGATTTCTGCCACAACTGAATTGTGTTGAACTCGCGTTTTGCTGATTCTAAGGTAGCACCCTGTACTGATAGATCATATAAATGTAAAATAGCACGATCTTTTCTAACAGCATGTTCCCCTCGATACACTCTGTGGAAAGCGTCTGATTTCTCAGAAACCCGTTCTAGGTGAATCAGACCAGCAAAAGTACGCAAATCTCCTTCTAATATTTTTATGCTAGGTTCTAAAATTCTGGCCGCTTCATGGATTTCTAAAACGTCCATTTTTTTGGTTCCAGATATATGCAGCATTTTCTCCCATTCTACTAAACCAAATACCTCTATTCCTCTAGGTGCAGGTCGCTTCCCACTTTCAAATTGAATATTTTTCCCTTGAGTTAATAAAAAACATGCTGGGACAAAACCAGGATCTAAGTCTTTTCTAACTTTTCCTGCTACCTTTTTTGCTTTATCATTAATTCTTTCTGCTTGATCGTTGACAGCACTTTCCGCAAAAGAAAGATAGGATTTGTTCCAGTGTTTAATCTCGATTACGTGAACACCCGTTGGCCCAATCGCAATCAAGTCAATTTCTTCAGAACGTCGCTGATATTGAAAACTATGGTGTAGATTAGAAAGCAGGATCCATTCTCCTACTTCCGGATTTTGGAGTTTGCTGCTTAGGTATTGAACTGCGTATTTTTCACTTTCAGTAACGTAGTCGCCGCAAGGAATACACCGAACCGTCATGAGAAAGTCCTTGAAAACTAAAGATTTTAACGTCCAAGCATTGCCTGGACGTGTCTTCCTACGGTGCCTTTTCAGATACTTCTGGCACTACCAAAACGCTAGCCTCATCCTGTTTGAGCATATCACGAATTCCGTGAATCGCTTGGCGAGTGCGGTGTTCATTCTCAATGAGACTGAATCGAACGTGGTCATCTCCGTATTGACCAAAACCAATGCCCGGAGAAACTGCCACCTTCGCTTCTTTTAAGAGTTTTTTACAAAACTCTAACGATCCCATGCTTCGGTATTGTTTGGGAATGGGAGCCCACACAAACATTGTCGCTTTTGGTGACTCCACTTCCCATCCGGCAGCGTTCAATCCTTTCACCAGCACATTTCGTCGTTTCTGGTATCGAGTTGCAATTTCCTGAACACAATCTTGTGGGCCTTCTAAAGCAGCGATGGCGGCTACCTGCAGGGGAGTAAAAGTGCCGTAATCTAAATAGGATTTGATCCGCGCCAATGCCCCGACTAATGTTTGGTTGCCCACCATGAATCCGATGCGCCACCCAGGCATGTTGTAACTCTTGGACAAAGTAAAAAACTCTACTGCGACTTCTTTTGCCCCGGGTACCTGCAGAATAGAAGGTGCTACATATCCGTCAAAAACGATATCGGCGTAAGCCAAATCGTGAATTACCCATACCCCATGTTCCCGAGCGACCGCTACCACTTTTTCAAAAAAATTAAGATCGACGCATTGGGTAGTAGGATTCCCGGGAAAATTCAAAACTAACATCTTAGGCCGAGGCCAAGAATGTAGAATCGCTTTTTCCAATTCCGAGAAAAAATCTACCCCGGGCAACAGGGGAACATGTCGGATATCCGCCCCGGCAATGACAAAACCATAGGGATGGATCGGGTAGGCTGGGCTGGGAACCAAGACTGCATCTCCCGGGCCCACCGTTGCCAAGGCCAGGTGTGCCAGTCCTTCTTTAGAGCCAATCGTGACAATGGCTTCATTGTTCGAATCTAGGTCTACGTCAAAACGACGCTTGTACCATCCGCAAATAGCTTTACGAAGGCGCGGGATACCTTTCGACATCGAATAGCGATGTGTATCGCCACGGCGAGCCGTTTCAATTAGCTTGTTGACAATGTGATTGGGCGTGGGTCGGTCTGGATTACCCATGCCGAGGTCTATGATGTCTTCACCTCGGGCACGGGCTTGTGCCTTCAATTCGTTGACAATGTTGAAAACATACGGAGGCAACCGTTTTATACGTGGGAAATCTTCGATCAAGGGAGTTTTTCCAAGTGGGTTTTACGTCTTAGCCCGACCCAAGTGCGCAGTCGGGAAACCTCCCTGATTCCCTCTCCACACACGTGAAATCGGTGTTTGAACACCAGCATTGCAGAAGTGATTTTACCGCAGGTGCTTAGTGGTTATCCTTTGCCTTTTCTTATCTTTTTCCCCTCTCCTGTCAGGGAGAGGGGGTCAGAGAATTTTTCGATTAAGTTGAGTGTAGCCTGAGTTAAGCAAATAATGAAAACACTCATCCGGAGGAAAAAAATCAAGTGCTTCGCCAATAGCAA
>CAUYTX010000278.1:0-1935 GCA_963575665.1 Gammaproteobacteria bacterium
TTTAAATCTATCTTTCCTAACCTAATAAACACCATGAACCAAAACACACCAGAACCCCAAGGTCTGCGTTGTTTCTTAAAGGCAATCATCGGATGAGAACATCTGGTCATTGGTGACAATCTCGTCTTTGAGTTTACGAGTTACTTCTTCTAGTTGAGTCTCAAGTTCTAAGACACGGCTGTTAAGTTTAGCAAAGGTTTCTTTTGGAATCCACATGCAAGGCTTAATTGCTTTGTATGCAGGGGTCTTGCTTTTTCTTAGGTAAGCAACCCTTGTGTCTTTTCGCTTGGCTCTCATTTGATTTTCTCGATAACCTTCTTCCAGTTCTTGAATTGTTTGCTAGGATAAAGTCCAGCATAGCCTTGAACTGCTAGTTCGTACATATCTTCACCAGACACAATGACATCATGGAGCATTTCGCACATGAGTTCATAACGTGACTCTTGTCTGGCTACTTCAGCCACGAGTTCATCGTAGTCCTCAACTGCTACCCATTTCTTTTGCTTTCTCATTCGATGTTGTATCCCTCGTCTTCAATGAACTCCTTAGAAAGTTCAGTCCAAGATACTACATTTCCCTTGGCATCAGCCTTGAGTACAGTGATGTCACCAGAGAGATTGTTCTCGATGACATAATCGCACTTCTTGAACTTAGGATTAACCTTCATTAAGAAGGACTCGCCCTTTAGTTCCTTGAGGTTCTTCCAAACAACAGGTGTGTCGATGATGACAGCGGTTTTCTTTTTACTCATAGAGTTTTAATGTTATCCCAGCGTTCAATAAGGGTCTGGAACTTAGAAGTCTTAGCGAGAGCCTCACCTGCTTCCTCTAGCATCTTAATCCTAGTTCTGGCTTCTGCCAGTTCTGCTAAGACCTTAGAAGGAAGGGGTGAGTTCAGTCGCTCAAGAAGTTCTTTAGGCTTGATACAGAGAACCACTGAAGCCGCATTGACTGAGTTCGATTTAGTCGTGTACTCGATGTACGGGTCTATCTTTGGTTTCTGTACTTCTTCCATAAGTTCTGTTGCTTGTTCTACTGGGAGTGAAATATGTTTTATAAGTGGATTCTTTTTTGCTTTGTTGATTAGACGCTTTAGCAAAGAGATTCCGTGGGACTTAAAAACATACTCCATTGGTTAGAATGGAATCTCGTCTTGGACTTCTGCTTCTGCGTTAGTAGGTGCAGAGACTTCGCCACCGTTGGCTTCAGCCCAGAGTCGTTGTGCTTCCGCCTTGGTAGCAAGGTCACGCTTAGAAATAACATTAGAGTCACCGAATGGCTTAGGAGTCCAAGCGTTAGCCCAGTAGTTCAAGTCTGCACACTTCTTACTGCGGTCAGTAGAGCGGTGAGGCAGTGCAGAGAGAGGAGTTCCCTTGGCATCACCGAATGGTGCTACGATGTCACTGCTTCCCTTGCTTTGCACAGCCTTCTCAGCGTTAGGGTTCGGAATGAACTTAGTACCCTTTGCGTTCATATTGACATAACTCTTAGCAGGAGCAGGTGACTCAGAGCGATTAGTTTCTGCGTCATCGTCCTCAGTTGCAACACCAGCCACAGAAGCCAAAGCGTAACGGCGAAGATAAGAATAGAGAGACCCAGCGTTCTGACCAGACAATCCTTTTTCAGCAGGAACGAGAGCATCTGCACGAACTGAGCCACCGTCAGCGTGGATGATGATGGTTCGGATACCGACTGCTTCCATGTCTCCGATAGGCATCTGGAGGATACCAAGTCCATGCTTTGCGAAGATAGGTTTGAGGGTTTGTAAGTGCTGTGACAGTGAAGCATATTTGTTTTTGTGGAATGGATTGGTTGAATCTGCAACGATGTCCTTAGTCTCAGCGAGTGCTTTGATTAAGGCTTTGTTCAGACTGACTTGTTGTTCTGGTGTGTTTTGGTTCATGGTGTTTATTAGGTTAGGAAAGATAGATTTAAA
>CAUYTX010000279.1:0-1934 GCA_963575665.1 Gammaproteobacteria bacterium
TAAATCAAATAAATACAGTGAGTTAGCCTTTTTTCTTACGTCGAACTCAGGTTAAGTAAAGCTGAACAATGTTTTAATCGAATGTTTTATCACTGAGAGTGCTCATTCTAGCTTTTCAAAAACAAAAAAGCTAGACGCCTTGCGGCGTCCAGCTTCTCAGATCAGCTCAACCTAGGTAAGGTTTAATGCTTACCTGGCTTGAACAGTTTGGATTTGTCGACCAAGTCCACGTGCTTGCGCTTGAACACGGTCCACTGCTTGGAAGTCTTGTCGTAAATGGAGTTCACGAAGCACTTCCAGTTCTGCTCGTCCACGAAGTTCTTGTCCATCCGGTAGTAAAAGCCGGGGTAACGGCTCTCTTCACGGAATTGGATGTGCTTCATGTGGGCTTCTGCAGTCAAGATACGGTGGTAGTTCTCCCAAGCACGAAGCAGCTCGTGGAGGTCTTTGGCACGCATCTTCTCAGCATCTTCCTTGAGCATTTCTAGTTTTTCTTCAGCGACCTTCAGCATGTGTGCATTGGTCTTATAGTAAGTTGCCACACCAGCAACGTACTCGTCCATGATCTTCTGCAGGCGGAACTGCAACATCTTCGGCGTGATGTAATTCGGGTTCACGTCGATAGCAGTGCTGTAGTCTTTGAACTGTAAGAAGGTACGGACTGGCTTGTAAATCTCTTCGACCAAAACTTCTGGTGCGGTGTCGAGTTCCGGTTTCCAGTCCTTGTTGTCAAGGGCGAAACGGATCATGGACTTGGCTGCAATGCGTCCTTCGGCGTGAGAGCCGGAGGAGAACTTGTGGCCAGAAGCACCTACGCCATCACCAGCAGTGAACAAACCCTTGACAGTAGTCATGGAACGGAAGTTCCAGTTCCAACCACTTGGGAGGTGTCCAGGAATGCCTGCGTACTCTTCAGAAGTAGGAGCACCGAGGTCGGTTGGGCCAGAAACCCAAATTCCGCAGCAACCGGAGTGAGAACCAAGGAGGTAAGGCTCGGTGGGCATCAGCTCAGAGTTTTTCTTCTCAGGCTCAATGTTTTCACCAACCCAAACGCCACACTGACCTACGCACATGTCGAGGAAGTCTTCCCATGCCTCGGCTTCTAAGTGCTTGACCTCACGAGGGGTGAGGATTTCACGCATCTTAGCAAGGGCGGTCACGGTGTCCATATAAATGGGGCCGCGGCCTTCTTGCATTTCCTTGAGCATTAAGTGGTTACGGAGGCAAGAAGCGGGGACAGCAGCCTGACCGTAGGGAGGATAGTCATCTAGGAGCTTCTTATTGGTCTCCATGTAGACTTCACCAACCGCGTTGGTGGCCTTAGCTTTGAACAACAAGAACCAAGCACCGACTGGGCCGTAACCGTCTTTGAAACGGGCGGGCACGAATCGGTTTTCCATCATAGTTAGCTCAGCACCAGCTTCGGCTGCCATGGAATAGGTAGAACCTGCGTTCCACACTGGGTACCAAGCGCGGCCCGTGCCTTCACCCACAGATCGTGGACGGAAGATGTTGACACACCCACCCGCGGCCAACAGGATTACCTTGGCCTTGAAAACATAAACTTTCTGCTCACGAACGGAGAAGCCTACGGCTCCTGCGACGCGATTCTTGTCATTCTTGTCATTGACCAGTTTGACAATGAAGACACGCTCTTGGATGCGTTCCATTCCCAAGGCTTTCTTGGCAGCTTCAGCGACGATCCATTTGTAGGATTCGCCATTGATCATGATCTGCCATTTGCCGGAACGGACTGGCTTGCCACCATCTTTCAGGGCTGGGTAACCCTTAGAACCGTCGTGACGCTCGCCGTTTTCGTCGAGTTTCCAGATCGGGAGGCCCCACTCTTCGAACAAGTGAACGGACTCGTCGACGTGTCGGCCCAGGTCATAGGCTAGGTCATCACGGGTAATACCCATCAGATCGTTAGAGAC
>CAUYTX010000280.1:0-1924 GCA_963575665.1 Gammaproteobacteria bacterium
ACGCAAGAATGTTTTATAAGTTAATGATGAATTTTGTATCTTATATGTATTATATAATTTCACATAAGATAAGTTATATAAATTCTCCATCTTCAATTAAAAAAATACAGAAATTATCTATAATGGGTACGATTATAGATGTAACTTTAGAATTTACAGCTAAAGAAAAATTTATCCATACGTTAGATACTTGGATTGTATTTACGTATTTATACAATGGTGTCGAATATAAACTAGGAGTATCTCCTTCTTATTATGAAAACGCTTTGTATTATATAGAAAATTTAAAAGACTTAAAAGTAGAAAATTGTACCCCAGAAAGAATAATGCATTCTGCTTTTCTAGTTTATTCTAACGAGTCTAACGAGTCTAATGAGGTATTACCTATAGATATAACAAACCAGGTAGCAAAATACGCTGGACCATCATTAAATTTTTATACTAATACTCCATTCCCTACTTCTACTAGGCTATTGCTAGATTTTGAATTTCTTAATGACTCAAGTGGTGTCGATGGAAATGGTAATGTTGCTATAAATATATTAGAATATTCAAAAGAACAAGGTATGTTATTACATAAAGACGTTGAAGCTTTACATTAACGTAACAGTTACCATTACAGTCTATCAAATAATCGTTGATATAAGGTCTTATTAATTTTTTCTTGTTCTGGTGTTAATTCTAACGCTGTCGTTGGCGTTGGTATAAACTCTGAAGGTTCTTCTTTATAACTAAACATATTTCCATATTCTTCATATACATCCTTTACTTTATTTACGAACGAACCATAGGTATAATATATAAGAACTGGAGTTCCAAATACTAAACCGATAATGTTTGTTATTGCAATAGCATTTGACATGGACATTCCAATTGAGCACGACATTTTATAATTAGATACTATTTTTATTTTTTTTTTGTGTTTTAACCGAATTTTTTTATTGTAGTAGTAATAGTAGTACTACAATAAAAACAACAATACAATAAAATGGGAGGTGGTGGTTCAAAAGAATTTAGTTGTACGTTAAACCCAGCAGCCTTAAGTCATAGCCGAATGCAAATTCTAATGTACCTAAATTACATGTTAAGCGTACTTAACAATATTAAAAATAAAAAACTAAATATAGCATCGAAAGATGAGTCATATCAATATACAATCAATCCAAATATTGACAAACTATTAGATTACCCAGAATACAAAGCATGCCTTGCTAATCTAGACCAAAATATAGATCTATTTCAAAGATATAATGAAATTATTCAAAATATAGTACCTAATGCAGATGTTACTAAATCTATAAAGGACACTAGAGTTGAAGAACTTATACAGAAGGTTTCTTCAACAGTAGAAGCATTTACTAATGATATTTTTAATTCATCAAATTATGTTCCTGTAACTATACCTGTACCTATATATAATAAAATTGATCAATCTGTAGACGAAAATGCTAAGGCATTACAAGACCAGTTGAATATTATTAATAGAGGCTCCAATGTAGAACGAAATTATTAAATATGTAAACGTTTACGTTTAAAGTATCTTTTTATATTATGATATAATCATTATATAAAAACATGTCTAATCCAAATCAATTTCTAGTTAAAGGTGACTTCCAAGTCGAAGTAGGTCTAGATCCTACAAATCATGGTACTGGATTCTTGTATGTAAATAGTTCTTCTGGTGGGATAGATGTAGAAGGTCTTACTACTTTAGACCAAACAACTATTGATACAACGGATGGTAAATTTCATGTACTTGGTACAAATAAAATTGAGTTAGCACCTACTGGTGGATCTGGTAGTGTAGAAATAACTGGTGCTGTATCTTCTTTCTTAAAAACATCTTCTGGTAATCTCCAAATTGATTCAGAAGTTGGTATTTTAGATTTAGATGGTGCATCCATGACTCTTAATTCTGATACTG
>CAUYTX010000281.1:0-1904 GCA_963575665.1 Gammaproteobacteria bacterium
AACAATAAATCTAACGAAATCAACAATTTGTGAATCCAACTGCGTAACTCCTAATTTTAAAAAAAGATACCCTTGTAAGCTCCGGATACTCCGGATATGATTTCCCTGTGACCGATGAAGCCGGTTACCCGCTCCCCCCATGGCTTACCTCGGCGGGATCACTCGCTCAGACAAACTCCCTAGACTTTCCAATCTCACACCTAGCACGTGAAAACCACGTGGTAGCGTAATATAGTTTGAAACCAATGGCCATTATGAGTAGTGGCCAGAGCAAATCTGGGTGAATACTTGGTTTTGCCAACCGAGTTAGGGAGGAAGGTTGGTGTAAAGTGTTCCACCATTCAACAGAAAAATGAATGATGGGAATGTTGACCAAACCTACCAAAGCAAGCACCCCACTGGCTCGGGCTGCCGACCGCCGATCCGGAATCGCGGCTTGTAAAGCAATGAACCCAAAATACAAAAATAGTAAAATCAATTCAGAAGTAAGGCGGGCGTCCCACACCCACCAGGCTCCCCACATCGGTTTGCCCCACAAGGAACCCGTTGCCAATGCCAAAAATGTGAACCAAGCACCTAAAGGAGCCGCACTAGCAGCTAAAATTTCTGCGAGTCTGGATTCCCAGATCAATCCAATGGCAGCAGCACCCGCCATCGTCATGTAGACAAACATCGACATCCAAGCAGAAGGCACGTGGATGTACATGATTCGAACGCTCTCCCCTTGTTGGTAGTCCGGAGGGGAAACCCAGAGGCTCCAATAGATCCCAACACCTAAGAAGAGAGCAGTCAACAAACTTAGCCAAAACATCCAACGATCTGTTATTTCGTAAAAACCATCTATTGAAGTGAACTTTTGAAACCAAGTTGAAAAAAACGTGCTCATGCGGTTGCCTCGAACTATTCTTCCGGCGAAACCGTAGGGCCTATCTTTTTTACGATCTCTTCCATTGCAACCACGCGTTCCTGTTTTTTGGCCAAACGCTTGTCCATTGCGCCCGTCTTAATGGGAATAGAAAGCTCATTAAACATAACTTGGCGCAAAAACTGAAATCCAAACAACATCAATTCTGTGTCATCAGAATAGATTGCCTGCCAAAACTCTCCGGAAATATCATAAATGTCTTGGAAACCAGGACTTTCCACAAATTGGCGGAAACGATCCAAGTCGTAACAAGCCGTGAAAAAGAGTTGAAGACTGCGCTTGGTGGGGCTACCCACGCTAGGGCCAGAAGATTTTTTCTTGAGAATGAGTTGTCGCCAACCTCGTGCCAGCTCGTCATAATCCCCTAATCCCTGTTCTTTTCGGTACTCGTCTATGGTTAAGGATCGGGGTTCTTGGTGCCCAAGACAGTGTTCTTCCTGAACAAAAGCGTAGGCACTTCGATCTGTGAACTCTTCCTGACGCCGCATTGAGAGCAAGGCAACTGGATAGTAACGGCATGCAGTAGGCCGATCTTCGTATACTTCACAACCCTTTTCACGCATGAATTGGCAAGCTGTGCCTTGATCCACAGGCCGAAGTTTCACACCTACTAATCCGTCCTTTTCCATCTCGTAAGGAACGGTGTAGCGAGTTAAGAAATCTCCGCTGCTCATGCCTAATTGCTTTCGCAACCGGAGAATGTCGTAGGGTGTTAAACTAATATCAATACTTTTGCAACAAGCATTAAAACAAGAAATTTTAGGATGACAACGAAATTGAAGAGAAGCATCTCCGTTGAGTAAATTGGGTATGACTGGGCTAGTCGGAAAAGGAGAATCAGTTACATTGGTCATTTAGGTAATCCTGAGTTTTTGGAAGATAATTTTTGCAATGCACTTAAAACTTATGTTTGATATTTCTAAGTAACCTGAGTTCGACGTAAGAAATAATGTAAGTTATTGTGTCAGTTATGCTTTCT
>CAUYTX010000282.1:0-1897 GCA_963575665.1 Gammaproteobacteria bacterium
ATTTCAACTTCTTTTATATACCTATTAAATACTTCATCTGTACGAGGAGTATCCTTTCCAATTTTATTTGAATAATGCATTAAATTAAATAATGGGTCTTTATGTTTAGTATTGTTATGTACTCCTTGTTTTAGTATATCTTGTTCATATTTATTAATATCTTTGAAGATTATACGAGGTAAATTATCTGTAAATATAAGACTAAAGGGGATAGATAAATCTAATGCTAATTTCGAACCAGAAAAACTGTAATTTTTTAAGTAAGACATTGCTATTATAAAGAATTCTCTAAATTTTAACATAAATTCCCATGGGTTCATACTTGATATAATTTTATTAATACCTGGATATTCTAATGATAGTTTAGCATAACTAGTTATAATAGAGGCAATAGGTCCTATACCTGTTATGTTAGATAACATTGGAAGTGTTGCAGATAAAATAGCTTTTGTTATCCAGCTCTCATGCTGTAAAAAATAACTTAACGACAGTATAATATAAGGCAATCTATTTATAAATTTCTTCATATATACGCTTTCGTCTATCCACTTGTAATTATCTAGGTCAATATAATCTGTTAATACTAATTTATCTACTATATTATTTATTATAGAAGATAGTCCAAACTTTAAGTTTTGTGTTGTATTAGACGAGTCCTTCTTCTTAGTGCTAACGCTAATTACAGATGCATCTACCTTTACCTCTACCTCTATATTATCTATTGCCTTCATAAGTTGTTTATTTTCTTTCTCTAATCTATGTATTTGCTGTTGAAAATCGTCACAATCAGCTATTTGTTTAGACATCTGTTTTCCTCGATTTCCAGTTTTACTTACACAACGCATAGTTTCTAAATTCAAAATATGTGTTCTAGGACAAGATTCACACATATCATATAATTTTTTCAATTGTTTTCCTTTTTCTGTCTTTATAGATATAAAGTCATTGATTGTACCATCATATATATATAGCTTGTTGCCTTCTTTAGAATAGACCATTCTAGTTACTTTACTTATCTTTTATCTAGAAAATAATTTAAAGGATTATATTGAGTAGTTAGTTAATAGTAATACAATAGTAATCCACAGTAATCCACAGTAATCCAATAGTAATCCAATAGTAATCCAATATGCCTTCAAAAACAAACTCATCTATTATGAAATTAGCTTCTTTCGAAGAAAATGTAAACAATATTACGTTTAGCGAACTTAAATCTAACAAGTATAATGCAGGTAAAACTGTATATGTAAACTTTAATAAACAAAATTTACGCCTTCAACTTCCTAAGTCTCAATTAGGAGTATTTGCGTATGAAGATCAAGCTACTGATTCCAAGAAGTACAGTGCTCTTGTTTCTATTGATTCTTTTTCTGAAGGTCAAAGACAAGCTTTCTTTGACCTAGAACAAAGAGTAATCAATTATGCAATTGATAATTCAGAGAAATTCTTTGAAAAGAAAAAATCAAAAGATGTAGTTTTAGATAAATATTGTTCTTTCTTTGCTCCTAGAAAAGATAAAGAAACCAAACAAATTTTGGAAGATGAACTTCCTAGTTTAAAAACTAAACTAATGAAGAATATGCAAAGTGGATACTTCCAAATGGAAGTATATCAATCTATTAAGAAAGGTGGAGTCTATCCAAAGATTGAAAATATAAACGATGATAACATTATGGAAATAATACCTCTTGGTTCTTCTGCTGAAATTATATTAGAATGTTCTGGCATCTGGGTAGTTGCTGGTAAATTTGGTCTTACTTGGAAAGTAGTACAAATGAAACTATATAGAAAAGAACTAGCTCTTACTGGATATGCATTTGACGATGACGAAGAAGAGTGCAACGACGAAGTAGAAGAAGAGTGCAACGATGCAGAAGAGTGTAACGACGAAGTAGAA
>CAUYTX010000283.1:0-1870 GCA_963575665.1 Gammaproteobacteria bacterium
AAACAATAAATCAAACAAAATCAAGAACTTGTAAATTCAACTGCGTAACTCCTAATTATATTACCATCATATACTTTATATTTTGAACCAGGGGGAGGAGGAGTTTTGAATGTGCCGATTAGTGTCTCCTTTATCGTATCGCCATCTCTAGTCAGAAAACCAGCAGCAGCAGTACAGTCCCAGCCTTTTGATTTTTTAAAACCTTTCATCGTAACGATTTGACCGGTTGTAATATTTTGGCAAACTATCTTTTTTAATTCCGTGTCTCCAGTAACCCAAGCCAACAGCAAATACATCATTTGATGTGACGCCGCTTATTAGAAAAAAACTGACTACTAACATTTTCTTAAACATTGGGGCTCTCAATATTTAACTTGCCTTAGGGAGTAGAGTATCTATTTGGGCAATAATTTTATCTGGAACTGCTTGGCGAACTTCCTGCACTGCGGCACGAATAGCTTGCGCAAAAGCAAAGGTATCCGCTGAACCATGGCTCTTGACTACAATGCCGCGTAGCCCAAGTAGGCTTGCTCCGTTGTAACGACGCGGATCGATGCTCGCACGAAAAGCCCGAAGTACCGGGCGCGCAATCAATCCCGCTAAACGAGTCAAGCGAGAACGCATGAATTCTTGTTTCATGTAATGGGTAATCATGTGAGCGACACCTTCGCTGGTTTTAAGAGCGACGTTGCCCATGAATCCATCACATACTATGACGTCAGCAGTCCCGTGGTAGATATCATCCCCTTCAATGAAGCCAATGTAATTCAATGGACTGGCTGCTAGAAGGCGTCCTGCTTCCTTGACTTGTTCATTTCCCTTGATTTCTTCTTCCCCAATGTTAAGCAATCCAACCGTAGGATTTGGATTGTTATCTACAGAAGAAGCTAATACAGTGCCCATGACTGCGAACTGTAATAAATGTACTGGCGTGCATTCGACATTGGCACCTAGATCAAGCATGTAAGCATGACCTCGAATGGTGGGTAGTGCGGCGGCAATAGCAGGGCGATCAATACCAGGCAAAGTCTTGAGGACATAACGCGCGGTTGCCATGAGTGCGCCGGTGTTTCCAGCACTTACACAAGCATCCGCATACCCTTCCTTGACCAAGTTAATTGCAACTCGCATAGAAGAGTCTTTTTTGGTGCGCATTGCCGTGGCAGGTGCCTCTCCCATTTCAACTCGCTGCGAAGCGTGATGAATTTTGAGACGCTCTCCTACTTTTCCGCCTCGGCGACTCAACTCGGTAGCCACCACCTCCTCTTGGCCAACTAAAATGAGGGTAAGGCCTGGATTTTCTGCCAACACTTGGAGCGCAGACTCAACGACAACAGGGAGACCGCGGTCTCCCCCCATCGCGTCAAGAGCGATCGTTTGTCCTGCCAAACCGCTACGCATCCTGTTTCTTAATCTCAAGTACCTTTTGGCCACGGTAGTAGCCATCTCGGCTAATGTAGTGGCGACGATGTATCTCTCCGCTTCCCTGCTCAATGGACAACGCAGGCCCGGAGAGGTGATCGTGGGAACGGTGCATGCCCCGTTTAGAGGCAGACTTCCGATTTTGGGGAACCGCCATGTAATGCTCCTAGAGTTTTTTCAATTCCAATCACTAAAATTCAATCTAAATTTCGGATCGAACCATATCCTTATTGTACACAAATTGAACTCTTTGTGAAAGCTTAGTAAAAGTTCTGCTATAGTTAGCCCGTTGCAGAGTGATCGTAGATCACAAACTACACTAACAATATGGTACAATTAAATTCCTTTAGGAGTTACGCAGTTGAAAATATAAGTCTTTGATTTTTATAAAAGTTTTGTTTTTCGTCAAAAACAATAAATCCAACGAAATCAGTAACTTGTGAATCCA
>CAUYTX010000284.1:0-1865 GCA_963575665.1 Gammaproteobacteria bacterium
ACCTGTGGATTCAATCCTGCTATTACCTGCTATCGAACCAAGATCAAGACCTTTTGCAGCTGCATCCCTTAATACTCCAGTAAAATTGCTTGAACAATTTAGCTGTAATTTATAACTAACACTATGGCTTCCACCTATTCCAATATTGTTAGATGCGTCTTGGAAGATTCCGTTCACATAATTTCCGAGCTTAAAAGTATTACCCATTTTATTTATATTTTGTAGCTACAATTATTTAGCTAGTATGTTTATTTGTTCTTGTAAGTTTTGTATGGTTGGTAAATTTGTTTTCAATGGTTCTACTATTACCTTTCCATTATCATCAGTCCAATCTGTATCCATTATATGCTTATCTTTTCTTTCGCCTATAACCATCCAAGATATTTCATCTGTTGAATTTGTATTTTGACTTTCTATATAAATAATATTACCAATAACTTTTCCTTTTACTAAATCCCATCCGCTTTCATTTGTAGTAAAGCATTGCACTTCCCTACATAATGCTTCAAATGTACCTTCAGTCATTGTTGATACTTCATCTATATTTGCTTGAGCTTTACCATTTACTAAGGTAAGTTTGCCTCTATAAATTAAATCTACTCTTGGACCTTCTATAAATGAATGAACTAATTGATGAGTTTCAGTCATAGACTCTAAAGGATGGTCAATTCTAAATGAACCAGAACCTTTAGATAATGAACCAAAAACTTGTACTGCACCATCATTTCTTATATTGAAAAGATTACTAGCACTACCATTTACAAAAAGAGCAGCATAATTTGAACTTGTTGCATCGCTTCCTTTTACATAAAATTTAACATCAGAGAAACCACTTCCATTAATATTTACACTACCCCCACTTGTAATACGCATTCTTTCGGTAGTAGATGTTAAAAACTTAATAGCACCAAAACCTCCAGTACTTTCATAAGATGTTTGTATTAAACCATCAGTTCCATCGTGCCACATATAAATACCACTTGTATTTGCACTTGCTTGTGCTACTATACCGTAAGTTCCTTTTGTTGTTAGAGGCCAACCACTTGCTGGACTACTTGTACCAATACCTACATTACCTGCTGAGGTTATGGTTATACCACTTGTTACACTGCCATTTACATTTAAGTAAATTCCGTAACCTGTTTCAGCAAATATTTGTGTATCTAATGCTGCACCACCTGCCCAATAAGACCTTCTAACTAATCCACCTAAGTTTCCACTATCAGCATCATTTTTTAATAAGTAACCATTGAAAGATTTTGTTCTAAATCCAACATCCCCATATATACTACCTGTCGCTCTAATTGTACCACTAACATCTAATGTATAAGAGGTATTAGTATTACCAATTCCAACATTAGTTCCATTATCCCATATTAAGCTATTGCCTATGGTTGTACCTGTGGCTTTGAGGTGAAAATTGGTGGTAGTGAGTGGCGTAGTAGCCAAGATAGTATTGAGGCTCAATTTGTTATGTTTTTATAGTTTTTTAATTCTTTATTTTGTAGCTACTTATTTAGCGTTTATTTGTTCTTGTAAGTTTTGTATGGTTTGGTTTTGCTCATCTAATTTGGTATTCATCTCTTGAATAGCTTTGGTTAATGCTGCTATTATTGGCATTTCAGTTAAGCCTATGAAAATATCATCATCCCCATCTTGTCCGTTTTGATTATATGCTTGTGGTATTAAATCTTTAACTTCTTGTGCTATAAATCCTAAATGTTTATCAGTTGTTTCATCTTCTGATTTCATTCTGTATAAAGTTGGTTTTAATTGTAAAACCTCTTTTAATCCTATTGTAGAATCTTCAAAATCTTTCTTTTTTTTGGCATCAGATCATGGTGAATTAGCTCGTGTACCATTTG
>CAUYTX010000285.1:0-1863 GCA_963575665.1 Gammaproteobacteria bacterium
ACAAGAAAATATGCAACCGAATACCGGATTTGCCCTGAACCCTAAAATTGTAGCCGCGCTAGCTGGGATTGGGTTGTGTACTGCCGTTTTTGTCACTCTTTCGCACGAACAACCGACTCAAGTGGCAACCCTTCTCGCCACGCCCTCTTCCTCGCAGATCAACACTTCTGCGCAATCTTTATTGGAGAGGGATACTCGTTTGTTAACTGTCACAGCGGCAGAGCGGTTAGACGCAGCTATAGATCCACTGTTCACCGATTTTCATAGCCACGTGCCAGAATTTGGGGAGTGGGCTTTTGGGTGGCGAACAGGCTATCGGTTTATGCGCCAAGGCATGTTAACCGCGATTACTTTGCCTTTTGTGAAACCACCTCGTTTGGAAAAAATTGATTCTGCTTGGGATGATATGATTGCCGAAAAGTTTGAAGAACTGGTGCTGCACCCAGTAGGAGGTATTCCCGCTTTGCGCGCAGCCCACGACCGTTGGTTGGCGGAAATGCGTCCCACGGTGGAAGCAGTGCTCAACGATACTTTGCGAACAATGGTGTTGTTGCGTGGGCAGTCGGCTCCTCTGCTTGCAAAAAACACTGCTAACGCAAAATTATCACCTGCCACGGAAGAAATTGATCTTTTTTCAGCGGTGGCCACGGCAAGTGGTCCGATCAAAGCGCGGACAGCACGCCCTCTGTTGGCACGTCTTGCCGTTCGGCCTCCAGTGGCAGCGGCCGTGACCGCAGCAGGAGAGGCTATTGGACACGAGGCACAAACCATTTTTGGAGTCGCAACCAACTTTGCAGCAACCCTTTTTGCTTTTTTCAGCATTGATTACATGCTGAGCCAAACGGATGCGAGCCTACATCGTGCGGGACTAGAAGCCGAGATTCACCAAGTATTAGAAAACGAACATAAGAGCTTGAGGAAGTCATGGCTTGAGGAAGAAGCAGCGGAAATCGAGACCCACATGGCTCGACTCCGCCCGATGATGGGAAGTGCTGTTGAGATTAGCGGCTCTCCCAGCTCCGCTCTAAAGCATGCAACACCTGAAACGGCCCCTGGTCTCCAGGGTCAGTAAGTGCAGAACGCATACCCGAGAAGTAGATATCGGAGTGGTGGACGATGATTGGTTCCAACTGAAGTCGGGTTTGTTCAAAATCTAAGGATTCCCAAGTGATCCAACTGCCCCAAGCGAAGGTTTCCCAAATTAACCATCCAACCAAAGCCCCTGACAAGTTAATTGGGATAAAACCGCTCCGAATGAGAGAAATTAAAATAATCCAATAAATGACATAAGAACCATAATAAGCCCAAGCATTCCTGCCAACTTCAAAGATACTACGACCATCTCGGACTTGCAGGTCACTGTGGTCAGCGGCAATGGTAGGAAAGGAAACAAACCTTTCTACCAAAGACTTGCCGATGTCCTCTCCGAGCACTTCTCGAATTGGATCAGGAGCCGCTAGCGCAGGTAACGGCACCAACATGGGTTTTTCGCCCAGTGTCAAATGGCCTGAAGGTAACCTCTCAAGGTATTTTTGCCATTTTGGAAAGGAGAGCCCACGTTGTTGTTGGAGAGTCTGGAGAGCAGAGACCACCCGAGATCCATAGTCTTGTGCCACTTCTCGGCCAATAACTTGGAGGGTTTGTCTCGTTTCCATGGGTGTCAAAACACGACCCGAAAACTCATCTTCAAAAGTTTTGACTAGAATGCGGCGGGATTCATCCTGAAAATTGCCAGAGGCAAGACCCCCAATCCAACTCATGGCAAAGGTGTTGTAAGCACGGATCTCTTCTAATTTTCGACGCCCAAACGAAAGGTACCAAGGCACGAAAATGTTTTGGACTCGTTGCCCAACGGCACTTACC
>CAUYTX010000286.1:0-1862 GCA_963575665.1 Gammaproteobacteria bacterium
GTTAAAGTGGGCAGGTTGTAAGTACTCTATCGTGATGGTGCGTACTGCAAAGACAATGCCTGTTTCTCGTTTGAGCACATCCTGTTCGAACCCAAGCGATCGTAACCACTCTGTTCGTGCTCTTTCCATAAATCTTAAATAATTGGCGTAATATACGACGTTGCTGGCATCCGTGTCTTCGTAGTACACACGCACGGGCCAAACGAACGGTGCATCCATATTGTGTACCTCGATCAAACTCGTACACTAATGATAGCACTCCGTGCATGTAGTATCACAGCCTTTGGAGAGCAATGATGCAACGGGCTATCTTTTTAATTTCAGATCGTACTGGCATTACTGCGGAGGCTTTAGGAAATAGTTTATTGTCACAGTTTCAAAGCGTTAGTGTCAGACGCTTTAATCTCCCTTTTATTGATACCGTCGAAAAAGCGAGCCACGTCGTAGAAGAGATTAATAAGGCAGCACAAAATTCTGAAAATCGCCCAATCGTGTTTAGCACTTTAGTAGATCCAGAATTACGTCGTATCATAGAGTCTGCAAACGCAGCTTTTTTTGATCTTTTTGAAGATTTTGTGTTGAAATTAGAAAAAGAATTGGGAGTTGCCTCTTCTCGTGTTCTTGGGTATACCCATGGTCTTGGGGATAACCTTGCCTACGGGATTCGTATGAATGCGGTGAATTTTGCGTTGGCCAATGATGATGGTGCCATTACGAAAAATTATCCAAGTGCTGATATTATTTTGACTGGAGTTTCTCGTTCTGGAAAAACACCAACCTGCTTATATTTAGCACTGCAATTTGGTGTTCGAGCGGCAAATTATCCGATCACAGAAGAGGATTTGGGAGAAGTACAATTGCCAAATGCTTTAGCTCCTTATCGGAAAAAGCTCTATGGTCTTACCATCGAACCGGAAAGGCTCCAAAAAATCCGTCATGAACGTCGTCCCAATAGTTCTTATTCCTCCCTTAAGCAATGTCGTTATGAAACCGAACGTGCAGAAGCACTTTTCCAATCGGAGCATATCCCTTATTTGTCTACTACGACACTTTCAGTAGAAGAGATTGCTGCTACTCTCTTATCAAACACCGGGTTGAAACGGTCTCCTTTGGCATAATTTGAAAGATCTTGGGTGCATCGTAAATGGCTACAAAACATGATATTCTTGTTTCCCCAAATGAACCTACTTTAGCACAACGTGCTCGTCGGCAACCTAGGTGGCTGCGCGCTGTTCTTATTGCTATTTCACTTGGGTATCTTGGTTTGTTTTTGGTTTTTCCGCTGGTAATTGTGTTTATTCAAGCGTTTCAAGAAGGGTGGCAAGTATATCTGAGTGCGATTTCTGCTCCGGAAGCACAGTCTGCCATTCGCCTCACCTTAACGGCTGCGGCAATTTCTGTCCCACTAAACTTAATATTTGGTGTTGCTGCTGCTTGGACATTGGCTAAATTCCGTTTTCCCGGGCGAAGTCTCCTGATTACCCTAATTGACTTACCATTTTCGGTTTCTCCAGTGGTGGCAGGATTGATCTTTGTTTTACTTTTCGGATTACAAGGATGGTTCGGGCCTTGGTTGCTCGAACACGGAATCAAACTAATGTTTGCGGTTCCAGGAATTGTTTTAGCCACCACTTTTGTTACACTTCCTTTTGTAGCCCGTGAGTTGATTCCCCTCATGGAAGAGCAGGGTACGGACGAAGAAGAGGCTGCCCAGGTATTAGGTGCCTCTGGTTGGCAAACTTTTTGGCGGGTGACATTACCCAATATTCGCTGGGGATTGGTGTATGGTGTAATCTTGTGCAATGCGCGGGCGATGGGGGAGTTCGGTGCGGTCTCTGTGGTCTCTGGTCACATTCGTGGGG
>CAUYTX010000287.1:0-1857 GCA_963575665.1 Gammaproteobacteria bacterium
TGCTGGTTTCAAAGACCCTAAAAGAATCATTGAAATGCAACCTCTTTTAAGTAAAGTTAATATAGTATCAGAACTTCGTGGTATTGAACGCTCCATAGGCTCCTTAGACTTGTTCTATGATGATTTAACTGATAGAGATAACTCATATAAAAAGAACATTTATGAAGTAAAGAATAATGAGGCTATTGAACAAACATGTGAAACAGCTTACATATATGGACCATACAATAGACTTGAAGGAATACAAGAACTTTCAACAAGTATGTTTGGAGCAGATTTCTATAACTTAGACGCTACAGCTTATGGTGATAATATGGAATTTGCAATGTGTGAAATAATAGCATCAGGAAGTATTGCTTTATTTGATTACCATTGGGCTGAAAATTGTAAGCACAGAAATGGTACTAAATTTTTAGATATTAAAGACTTTGCAATATACTCAGATAAAAACAATTTTGAAGCTACTATTGATGAAATGTTTGAATTAGCACATAATCATGAACTAAGACAAAAAAGAAGAACAAGCCAATTTGAAATAGCTTTAGCTCATTGTGACAATAATATAGTTTATAAAGAAATGCATGAAAAAGCATCAAACTGTAAAAAAACTCAAAAAGTACAATCAACTCTTTTCTAATAACAATTTCCTTAACAAAAAAAATCAAAAAAAATGGAAAATCAAATCAAGGTTGGAGACAAAGTTCAATTTACTACATGGGTTGGTAAACTTGAATCAACAGGTGTTGTAACATCAGTATTTATGTCAAAAGACAATAAAGAGTATTGTCGAATTAATGTTGATGGTAAATCTTTTCTTAAACAATCAAAATCTGTAAAGCATGCTTCTTAAAAACATTTTAGCTTCTAGAGTTGACAAAAAAGTAACCATTACAAATGGTGAAATGAGAAAACTTATTGGAGCAAAATATTCAAAAGATGAAGTTACAGTTTATTATCATGGACTAGTGCCTATTACTTTTAAAAGTACAAGACGTGGAACTACTTGGTATGCAAAACAATTATTGCCAAATTATTGTGAAATGCCATCAGTTGGAAAACCAATGTATTTTGAAATAACATTAAAATCCATAGATAGTACAAACAAACTACAACAAGGATTAGTAGGTAGTTCATGGAAATCAGAAAAAGTCAAAACTACTTCAAAAAAGAAATTAGCTAAACTTTCTAAAGTAACTCAACTTTCTATTGAAGAGTACTTAATTGACAAAAACAAACCTGTTTCTACAGATAAATTTTCGTTAATTAGAGATTGGGCAAAACAACGTGGTTTGTATGACAAAGGCGATGTTAAGACTCAATTTTTAAAACTTCAAGAAGAAACTGGAGAACTAGCAAAAGCTCTTTTGAAGAATGATAGAAATGAAATCATTGATGCAATTGGAGATATTGTAGTTGTATTAACTAATCTTACTCAATTAACTGGAATTTTTGTTGAAGTTAAAGGTGATGTAACAAGATTAAGAAATATTACAATTGAAGATTGTATTGACACTGCTTACAATGTAATTAAATTAAGAACTGGAAGCATGCAAAATGGAACATTTGTAAAAAATGAAAGATAAACACAAATTTTTTATGTCAATAGCAAAAGAAGTATCAAATGCTTCATATTGCAAACGAGCTAAAGTTGGAGCCATTTTAGTTAAAGATGATAATATAATATCATTTGGCTATAATGGAACTCCATCTGGCTTTGAAAATGTTTGTGAATGTGAAAATGAAGATATAACTAGAAAAGAAGTACTTCATGCAGAATCTAATGCTATTACTAAATGTTCTAAATCTTGCTACTCAAGTTTAAATTCTACTTTATATATTACTTTAAGTCCTTGCTTT
>CAUYTX010000288.1:0-19241 GCA_963575665.1 Gammaproteobacteria bacterium
TTATAGTCTTCTTTATAATCAGTCTAAATAAGATTATATTTACACCATAATAATCTTAAAAAAATAAAAAAATGGCATCAAATCCAAGTAAAAAATCCGTATTGTTACTGACTAGCGCTGCTACAGACGTACAATACAGTGGTGGAGACATCTTCATCGCTGGGTTGAATACTGTGTCGAGAAAAGACATTACTTCAATCAAACAAGTTAAATCACGCGCAGAAGTAGCTCAGGTTACAACTGTAGGCGCGGTTACTTTATATACCCCAACTAGCAATACTGCTTATAAAGTGGCTGTATGGGATGTGTTACGTAAAGAATCAGGGTACGAAGAGACTCCTAAGATTTACACTTACATCACAGGAACAGTAACAGGTGTTGCTGCAACAGACAGAGAAGTTATTTCGGTAGCTTTATGCGCTTTAATTAATGCCGACGCATCTAATCATGCAGTAGCCGCTACCTTAACAGGTGGAGCAGGTTTCACTGTAACTGATGACGGTGGTTATTGGCCAGTATTCGCTCAGAACATGACAAATGTTAAGGGTGTTAATAACGTTTACACTATCACTAACAATGATGGTACAGGTTTCACAGGAACTACTTTGTTAGGTAACGCTTCAGTAACAACTGTAGGTGTTTACTCTAAAGGATTAGGCGCTAATTTATTAGCTCAACGTCCAATTGTGGATTTCGTTTATGGAAACTTAATCTCAGGTGTTTTAGGAGATGCTCCAATGACAAACACTAATCCTCAATTACCGGCAGTAAGCGGTCAAAATTATGATACGTTTATTATCGAGTCTTTAAAAGCTGTTGACGCTATTCAGGCAACAGGTCAATACGCTTATATTGAGAGTATTCAACGTGTATTTGTTGATAATGGTACAGGTAGTGCTACTACTAACGCTACAGGTTTTGCAGCATTCCAAAGAGAATTTTACAAATTATTATTTGCACAATTCGAGAACGACCCTGCAACTATTTACGATTTCTTTGAAGTTGGATTAACAGCTTCTGCTACCTATCCAACTGATGGTACAGCTATTTCAACTACTGATAATAAAGTAATGGCGGCTAACTCAAGAGGTAATACTTGGTATATCAATCCAATTGGAGCGCATACCTTACTTACACCTTTAGTTACTACTGCGGGTTTAACTCCGTATTTAGACGTAACTACTCAAGAAGGTATTGAATTATCACCTTCAAACTTAACACAGTCTTCTAAGCAATTTGTGGTAGGTAAAGGAGAAGCTTCTTTCTACGCTCGTATCACTTTTGGTGGTATTGCTGCAACAGATTGGAAGACTTTATCTGTAGGTTTCAGAAAGAAAGCTGCTTATGCAGTAGACCAAACAGCTTATGAAGCAGCTTCGGTTGCAACAGCTTGTTTAGGGGTTCCTTTAGATACAGGTGCAGCTCCGGTGGTTAATATGATTACGGGTCCAGGTTCAGCAGGAGCTTTAACTAACACTTCTTGTGTTGTTAGTCCAACTGCAGGTTCTTCTGTAGACTTATTAGTAACTGTTGATATTAATGGTTTAACTAAGTTTTATGTAAATGGTGTTGATAAAACTCCTTTACGTGCATCAAACTACACGTTTACTGCAGGATTAAACTTAATGCCGTTTATATCATTCAGACATGGTGCAGGTGCAGCAGCAGCTCCGGCGGTTGTTCAAACAGCGTTTGTTCCATCTATTCAATGGTTCGGATAATTAATAAATGATTAACTTAAAAAAGAGGAGTCGAGATAATCTTCTCCTCTTTTTTTTATAATATTAAAAATATGACAAATTTTAGAAAAAATAACGGTGCCTTAACTCCAATGGGTTCTGGTAAAAAAAGGGTTAAGGTTTTGGATGCTATTTACGCAGACGAAGCTGTATCAAAGGCTCAATTAGATTTAGTAGTTACAACTACAATTGAATCTAATAATAACATTTGGACAGGAACTAATAGTTTCAGTAATGCAGCGGGTGTTACTTCTGATATTATTACTCCAAGAACAAGTGGGGCAGGGACATCTTTACAAGCTCCTGTTATTAATTGGACGTTAAACTCATCACCTGCGGTTACACAGAGTGGATCGGTTATTTATGCTAACGCAGCTACTACAACTGTAACTAATACAGTTACATTACCCGCTTGTGCTACAGCGTCAATTGGTACTACTTTCAAAATTAAGGTTGTTAAGGCTGTAACCGCTGGTGGCACTTATGTGATAAACACTACAGGAACAGATGTGTTCTTAGGTGGTATATATGGAACTATTGCTAATAACTCTACAGCGGGAGATTCTTTATTTGCAGCATCAACCGTTAATAAAACTATCACGTTAAGCGCAACTACAACAGGTGGTTTAATTGGTGGTTGGATTGAGCTTACTATGATTTCAGCTACTCAATGGAGTGTATCTGGAATGACTTTAGGAACAGGCGCTATAGCTACTCCTTTCTCAAATTAATAATATGAGGGTGTAAAAAGCCCTCTTTTTAAAATAAAAACAAATGAAAAAAATAATTTCAATACTTTGCTTTATATTAGGAATTTCTCTTAATTCTTATGCTCAGCCAGCAACAATAGGATGGCAAATACAACAAAATAATAATTTAGCTAAAATAAGTCAAAGATTAGACAGTATTAATCTTAAATTGTATAAACTAGATAGTTTAAGGTATAACGTTTATAGTTATAGTACAACAGCTAGGTCTTCAAATACAGCAGTAGCTTATGCGACAGCTAATTTAACCGTAGGTAATAACACTCTAACGCCTGCTAGTTTATTCACGTTGTCAATACCAAACGGTCTTTATGAGATTTTAAATGTAGACGCTTTTTTTGCGGGAAACAATAGAACCATAGGGGTTTATTTTTACAATGGAACTGTAACGGTTGGAAATGATAATGCGGGACAAGCTACATCAATAGCATCTGAGTGCGCTTACGGGCAAGGATATTGTTATTTCCCAGGAGGAAATTACATTGACCAAGGAGTTAGCTTTCGTACCACAGGGCTAAAAAATATTAGTCCATTAACTACTACTTTTAGCGGAGAAAGAAAGATGTATTTTAATGTAACTAATAATGTTATTTATTACAGAATAGAAACTACGGCAGGTTTTACTCCAACAAGCACAGAGATTTATACATTTATGGTAAGGGTATTGAAAATAAAATAAAAAACAACAGTTATGAATTACACAAACATCACTCTTTATGGATTACTAATATTAGGTGTATTATTACATAATTTAGTAGAGTTAAACAAATTAAATCGTAACCTAAAAGGAAACGTAAAAATCACCGAATATCTTAAAATAGAGAAGTTTAGTATTAGTATTTCTTTATTAGTTGGGGTTGTAGCTATTATTGTTAAAACAGAGATAAAGCAAATTGAATCTGCTGGCAAATGGTTAGGGTTAGCTTTTGTATCTATTGGTTACATGGGACAGTCATTGTTAATATTTGCAATGGGCAAAGCAACTAAAATAATTGATAAAGACGAAGAAATAAAACCATAATGTATATGTCAGATTCTAAGAGTGTAATATTTACTACAGAGAATTTATTTAAAGGAACTATGTTTTTAATGACTATGTTTTTACAAGGGGTGATAGTGTTCTATAATGTAAAAGCTGAGATACATGATAATAAAATAAATTACGAAGCTGACAAAAGGGTGGTAGAATTTAGACTTCATGCAATCGAACAAAACATGGCTGTATTACCAAAAGAAGTAAAAATAGAGGAAGGTAAATAATGAGTAAAGTATTAGAAATAGCAATTAGCCAAATAGGGATAGCAGAAAATCCTCCTAACTCGAATAAAGTCATATACAATGACTGGGTTTATAGTAAACCTACATCGGGTTCATCTTATCCTTGGTGCGGAGCATTCGTTTCCTGGTGCTTTAATGAAGCTAAATTACCATTAGGTAGAATAGATTTAAACACGGGATTTGTAGGATGTCCATTTGCGGTAAAGAATGTTGATAAATGGGGGTGTATTGTTACAATTCCTCAAGCGGGAGATGTTGTATTTTATGATTGGGAGGGTGATGGTAAATTCGATCATACTGGAATATTTGAAAAAGATTTAGGCAAAGGATTATTTTCTGCAATTGAAGGTAATACTAGCTTTAAGAATAACTCAAATGGCGGAGAGGTAATGAGAAGAAGCGATAGAAAATATAAGAACTGTATATTTGTTAGACCTAAAGTAATTGACTGTTAATAAATGAGTAGTGCTAGTTCTATATCTTTAGCAGACTTACAAGCTATTTACGCTAAAGCAGGAACACAAACTGCCACAGCAAATGATTTAGTAAATCTTATTAGCTCTATTCCGGCAACAGAAATAGACGCTTTAGAGATGCTATTTAAGACGGTTCAGATAGCAAGTTATAAGCAGTTTGTTTACACAGGAGACGATTTAACTACTTTAAACGTTTGGTCAGACAATACAATGTTGACAAAATTATTTCAAGCTGATTACACTTATACTTCTGGAAACTTAACTGAAATTTATGTAGAAAGGATTTCGGACGGAGCTAATTACACAAAAACATTAAGTTATGATTCTAGTGATAACTTAACTTTCATTGAAACAATTTAATTATTATATTTAACACTTAAAATAAAACAATATGCCTAAAAGCACTAACACTTGCAATAATTTTTTAGCGTTACTTTATAACGCAACAGCGTGGGCCAATGTGGCAGATAACGCAGCATCTTCTCCAATAACTACAATATCTGTAGCGCTTTCAACTGTTACTGGAGCGGTAGGAGATACAATGAGTACAAATGAGGCTACTTACACTAACTATTTAAGGGTTACTGTAGCTAGAACAACAGGAGGGTGGGCAGTCCCCGCTTCAAGAGCTACATCTAACGCGGCACAAATTACATTTGCTCAGTGCGGAGCTTCTGGTAACACAATCACATCTGCTAAAACAGGTAAAGCTGCTGGAGCAAGTGACGTTTATCATTATGGAGATTTAAACGCTCCTATATCAGTATCTAATTTAATTCAACCGGTATTTGCTATTGGTGCAATGACTATAACAGAAGCGTAATGAATTTGGCAGAAAAATTTCCTCCACTATACACTTGTTCTGTTTGCGGAAAAGGTGTAAAAGTTATTCCGCAAAGAGAAGGGAAAGAGCCTTTATACGAATACCATAAAACTTGTAATCATAGAAATGTAACTATTTATGCAAATAGAAAGGTTACATTAAGAGGTAAAGGAACTTTAAATCCGTTACAAGAGGTAACAGTTAAATTTACAATATCAGCCAGGCAGCTATTATCATGGTTAACAGGAAGAAGTATATAAGTGGCAACTATAACTAAAATAAAAGATTTTATAGACTCTCAAGAATACAATGGTTCTGAGAGATATTTTACATGGCGTAAATCTCCGACTCAAATTACTACTACAGGCATTTGGTTTGATTTATCTATGAGTCCTGGTAACCCAACGCCTAAGTATTGGTTTGATGCAGTTCCTCTACAAGCTACTCAAATAAAGCAATCTACAGATGGCGGTTTATTTCACGGATCTAATGTTTCACCTGCGACTAAATATATTAGAGAAATGATGGCTTTTTGTGTAACAGCTACAGCTTTACCTATGCCAATGATACTTTGTGATTATTTATTATACTATCCAACTATAGATGAGTCGGTAACAGATATTCAAACCATGACTAACTCAAACGCTTTACCAAGGTATACAGATGGGTCTAACGTTAAGATAATGGCTGTGTCTTTAGCTGGTAGAACAGGCGGAGCAAGTTTCACTATAAGTTACACTAATTCAAGTGGAGTTTCGGGAAGGACAACTGCTACCGTTTTAGAGAATTCCGTTTCAGTAAATGGAAGTATTGTAAATTCAGCTCAAACATCTACAACAGCTTCTAGTAATTCTACAGGACCTTTCATTCAATTGCAAAGCGGAGACACGGGAGTAAGAAGTATTGAAAGTGTAACAATGAATGGAGTTGGAGATGTTGGCTTATTTAGTTTAATACTTGTGCGTCCATTAGTTCAGTTTAGTATAAGGGGAATAGACGCTCCTGTGGAAATAGATTATCTTAAAGATTTTCCTACTCCAACTCCAATAGTAGATGATGCTTTTTTAAATTTTTTATGCTTGCCTCAAGGAAGTTTAGCGGCAAGTGCAATACACGGTTCACTTAAAACAACTTTTTATTAATATTTAAAACAAAACAATATGCCTGGATTCCCATCAATGGACGCTTTTATAAATGCTGTTACATCTTTAGGTCAAAGATGGAGAGCTGATTGGAATAAAAACTTTTTACCAACCACTCCTGCCGTTGCAGGTGAGTGGTTTTGTTTAGCTAGAGGCGCAGGTAATCCTGGTGCTGATGCTATTTATAATGCAGGTACTAACTTACTATTTCAACCCGTATATGATACAACGGCTAATGCCGGAGGAATACCTCACGGAGGTAATGTGTCTCCTTTATATAAATCAGCTATTAACGCAAGTGCTTTTACGGCGGCAGCTACTACAGCTCCGTGTGTATTAATGTTAGTAGATTTGATAGGTTTTTATCGTGTAACAACAACTACGCTTACTACATCTCAAGCTACTACAAATACTTTAATGGCATTTTCTACAGTTACAGCTACAGCTACAGATACTTTGACTACTGTAAGTACAGGTAGTAATGTTAATATTAATTTAATGCCTTATACAAGGGTTCAGTTTACAACTTCTGGAGTATTACCAACAGGTTTATCGGCAGCTACAGATTATTACGTTATCAAATTAACAGATAGTACTATTAAGGTTGCTACAAGTTATGCAAATGCAGTAGCAGGTACAGCGGTAGGTATTACAAATGGTACAGGTTCAGGAACTAATACTTTAGTTACTTTACTACCAAGATATACAAATGGAGCGGGAGTTCAAGCTTTTATGTGGGCTAATAATGCTACTCCGCTTGGAGCAGGCGTTCCAAATTTAAGTTTATCTTCTTATACTAATTCAGCTCAAGCAACGGGAAAGGTTACGCCTGGTGTATTACCGGTAGGTAAAACTGCTGCTGCGAATGGATTAATATTATATAGCGGAACAGGTGTTGGTAAATATGGACCGTTTATGCCATTAGCTGCAGGAGATAATGGAATTGCTAAGATTGATAATATTCAATTATCCGCAACGTATACTTCTGGGGAATTTAGTACAGCGTTGGTAGTTCCTTTATTAACGATGCCTATTACTACTTTAGGTGTTGCTTCGGAAAGAGATTTAATGAATCAGATACCAAGTATGCCTAGAATTTATGATGGTGCAAATCTCGTGTGGCTTATTTATAACGGAGCAGTTACACCTATTAATAGTGCGATAGCAGGTCATTTAGATTTTGCATTTAATTGAGAATATGGTTATTTATAGAATAAAAAATACGATTAATAATAAAGTTTATATTGGAAAGACAATACAAAAGTTTCAATGTAGAAAATCTAGTCATGTTTGTTCTTTAAATAATGGCAAACATAAAAATTTACATTTATTAAAATCTTGGAATAAATATGGAGAAAAGTCATTTATTTTTGATATAATAGATAATTGTAGTAAGGAAAATATAAACGAAAGAGAGGTGTATTGGATTTCTTTTTACAATAGCTTTAATGAAAATTTTGGATATAATAAAACAAAAGGGGGAGATGGTGGATTAGGTGTTAAAATGTCTAAAAAAAACATACAGTTACTTATTGATAGAAATAAAAATATGATATGGACAGATGAAATAAGAAAAAAGGTTGGGGAAAAATCAAAAGAGTTTCAAAAAAAATATTGGACAAAAGAAAAAAGAGAGTTAGCTAGAAAAAGAATGTTTGGGAATTCATTTAAGAAAGGAAAAAATCATACTGATGAATTTAAAGAGCGATGTAGGATAAATAGTACTGGCAGGCGTCATTCGGATATAACAAAAGAAAAATGTAGATTGCGGAAATTACATTATTCAAAGGCTATAATTTGTATAGAAACAGGCAGAAATATTCCATCGTTAAAAGAGGCAGGTAGAATATTCAAAACGTCTCCATCGAACATTAAACTCGTTTGTGAGGGTAAGGCTAAAACATGCAAAAAGCACACATTTAAATACTTAAATTAATATGTTAATAGGTAATTATAGCGTTTTTAATAAATGTCCTGGTAAATGGAGGGCAGGTACTTCTACTTGCGATAGAAGCGCTTATAATTTACCAGGAATGTCAAGAGGTTTTTATTACGCGGATGGCGGGGTTACTTCAACAGACTCTGCTGTTTTAGTTGCGACACATCCATTATTTACTTATGGTATTCCTTTAGGAGAAGTCCCTCCATATTCTTGGATTATTCCACAAATAGCAGGAGGTATGGCAATGAGAACTTACGGCAGCTCTTCAATATCTTTTACATTAATACCACAACAACCCACAAGTGCTTCATTTACAGGAAGCGGAACACTAACAGCGGACGCTTCACTACTAATATCAATGTTGTGTGCAATGACTGGTAGTGGAACTATTACAGCTTCTATTACAGGAAACGGAAATGCAACAGCATCTATTACGGGTAGTGGAAATTTAGCTGCTGATATAACGGCATTTGGTAATATGATTTCTAGCTTAACGGGAAGTGGATTATTAAGTGCTGACATAACAGCAAAGGCTGATATGAGTATTGATATTACAGTTACAGGTAGCGGATTAACTACTGCTAATGTGGGTAATGCTATATGGGGAGCCTTAGCGGCTGAATTTAATAATCCTGATACGATGGGAGCTATTATGAATAGTATAGGCTCAGGAACAGACCCTTGGGCTACTGTTTTGCCAGGCCCTTATACGGGGGATGAAGCGGGAGCTTTATTATTAGCCACATTGAAAAAAATAAAAGCTTTAGCGGCTGCAAATTTATAGAATATGAAATTAACTAATCACGATAAAGTATTAATAGGATTATTTGTAGCATTAGCTATTGCAATATTCTTTTTAGGTAGATGTTCAAAGAAGGTAATTGAGCCTATTATTCAGACAGATATTTCTAAATACGAAATGAAAATAGATAGTTTAGCTAATAGTAATAAATCATTGACAGTAAAGAATATTTACCTATTATTAAAATATGATTCTTTGGAGTCTAAAAAAGTTATTAACCATAAAAAAACAGCAAGTGAAATTAACAAAATTAAATTTTTTACTCCTGATTCTAGGATTAAGTGGAATGACAGTGTTCTCACAGCAGAAGGACTCAAGTAATATTTGTTTAACCGGTAGACAGTTTGATTTTTACGCAAGAGCTTTGGTGGAAAGGAACGGTCTAAGACAAGATACTTCTGTATTAAATGCTCAGTTAAAACTTCAAAATAGTTTATTAGTGAATAATAAGATAATGCTTGGTAATTGTAGTGATATTATTACTCAGAAGGATATTATTATTGACGTTAAAAAGAAGGATTTCGATAAGCTAACTATTGATTACACTAAATCACAAAAGAAGCTTAAAACTTATCAACAAACAACTTTGATATTTATTTGCACTACTTTGTTGGCAGGAATTTTTGTAGTTCTTAAATAGTTATTATATTTGAGTACGTTCTTTAAGCAGTCTTCATATACTTACCGAAAATCCCAAATATTAACTTGTTTGGGATTTTTAATTTATTCTAATAAGTATAGGTTAATTGCTTTAAAAAAATAAGTATATTTAATCCCAAATGGCAACAGCGAAAAATATAATAGATTCAATATTGGCAATAGCCACTAAATTCAGCCGTTCTGACGAGTCAAGGTATGACGAAGACTGGTTAAGTTATAAGGTGGACCAAGTTGCAGCCCAACTAAAAATAGACCAATACGCAAAGACTAATATCTTAGACCAAACATGGTTAGGAGATGGCGGTATGATTAGTTTCCATAAGGTTAACAAGGCAGATGACCCTTCAATTACTTACTGTAATTGCGATATAGGTAAAGCTTTTATTCCAAAAACAATTCCTTTAATTTCTAAAGATGGCAATCAAGATTTAGGTATTTACTACTTAATTTCAGCTTGTGGCACCAAACAATATTATCCTAGAAGAATGTCAATGTGGAGTTATGAACCAGAAGGTCATACTAATAGAATGTTTAAGTCATATTGGAGAATAAATACTTCAATGTACATAAACGATTATAAGGAAAAGTTAAGAATAGTGGCGTTTTGGGAGAATCCTGAAGATGGTAAATTAATAGAATCTACGCCTATTTCTAGTGGTAGTATTGTTAGTGGAACAGTGTATTTGGTTAAGTATAATCCGATTGTTTACAATGGAGTGCCTTATGCTGCAAATTCTACATTTACAGGTGGAGCAAGTACTACATTTACAGGACAAGGAACGGTTTACTTAAACTCTCAAGCTAGAGCTTATAGAGATACTGACCAATATCCTGCAAGTGCTGACATGATTAGACAGATAGAATTAGAGATATTGACTAAGGAGTTTGGTATTGAAATGAAGATGCTTGTTGATTTAAGAAACGATAGTAAGGATGACGCAACAAAACCGCAGTAAGTTTGATATGTGCGTTATCCGCAGAAGAGCAAAAAAGGCGGTTAAAAAAAGACACAAAAAAAGTATTAAACTATCTGATATTGATAAAATTTGGGCAGAATATATAGAGTACGCAATTATAAGGGATGTTATAAAGTATGGGTACTCAGATATAGAAGGTCATTTTAGAACAGAGATTGTTGGTAGAGAGGTGGCTAAAGATAAAAAGATAATAAGTCTTTTAATAAAGGGACTTAATATCGGAAAGAACGGTTTAAGAACGGCTACTAAATGGAAAGACAGTAAATATATTTATAAAATAAAAGTAATTGATAAAAACTGTAAGGGAGTATTAATATTTGAAGCGGATAAAAAGTTTAGAAAAAGAGTAGCACAAAGATTAAAAGAACCAGGGGTTGCATATAAAATAGAAAAATGAGCATTAATAAATTAATATCAGTAAAGAATCCAATAGTAGACGCTATGGATTTATTAGGAATAGATCACGATAAGAATATTCCTTTTTTTACTAGACAAGCTGTTTTGGCTGAAGAGGAAATAGGCTCATCTTATCAATATATAACTAAGCGAGAAGTACTTACTATTAAGAACTGTATTGCTTGTTTGCCTAGTGATGCTATGTACATAGATATAGCTATAATGGGAGATTTAGGATGTGATTGTGGAGATTTAAGAGCTAATTTTTGTGGAGGTATTAATTTACCAAGCACTTACGGTACGGCAAATAACACATTTTTAGTGGTTGATATTGGAAGCGCTGCTGAAGGTGGAAGTTTAAGAGGTTTTTGTGATTTCTCGGTACAAAATAATAAAATGGTATTTGCTAATAATTACGATGGACAATTTGTAACAGTTCAGTATTTAGCGCCTGAAGTTGATTGTGATGGGTTTGTAATGATTGGACAGAATCATATTCAAGCTATAAAATGGTATATAATTTGGATGTATTACTTTAGAAAATTTGGTAAAAATAGTTTAGAGTATGGTCAAATGAATAAAGCTGAAGAGCAATGGTATAGAGAATGCGCTCATGCAAGGGCGCAGGATGCTATATTAACAGAGTCTCAAAGAGCTAAAATTGTTGGAATGTTCCACGCGCCGTATATCGGAATTGGACTTTCAAGAGGCATGAACACTACATTAGGTAATAGTTACGGATATTAATTATGCAAGGACAGCACAAGAATACTTTTGAGAAAGGGATGAATAAAGATTATAACATCTTATTTCAACCTCAAGGCACTTATAGAAATTGTATTAATTGTCAGTTAGTATCTATTGACGGAAACAACTATACGATTAAAGATTGTATGGGTAATACAAGGGTATTTTATATTAATATTACTTATTCTACATATGTAGCGCCAAATATTACTTTTGCAGAGGTGCCTAGACCTATTGGATTTATTTCTTTTCCGGATGAATTAATTGTGTTTTCTACAAATGATGATTCTGAAGTTGGGGCATATGGAGAGATAGGTAGAATACAATATGATACTTACGGAGAAGGCATTCAACCAAGAGCTAGTTCACCTACAAACACTTATAGTGGTTACGTTCCTTTATATCACCATGTTAGTTTAAAGTTTACTATACAAAGACAGATTGAAGGATTTGCTTCTGAAGAGACTGAAGGAATAAGAAGAGTTTATTGGACTGATCATTTAAATTCACCAAGAGTATTTAATGTAAGCGACCCTATTTTTACAACTTACTTTGCGCCATCACCTGCTACTCCTTTAACTTCAGGAGAGTCTTATATGGTTTTGGAAGGGGTGGTTACTCATGGAGGTAGTGATTATGGGCCAGGATTGCCAAGTGGAAATGTATTTGTTGCTTCTGGAACAAGTTATGTAGATGATTTTGGTGGCAATATTCCAACTACAGCAAAAGTAATACAATACTATCCTTATCAATTATTAGACTTCACTCCCTCTAGGAGTATGGGTACAATAAAGTATAAGGCTTACGGAACCGGTAATGTTATTTGTGGTAGTAAAATATATTTTTATAGATTAACCGACCCTAGTAATGGGATTAAAACAAGTTGGAGCTATGGATGTTCGCCTATTCACGTAGGGGACTCAAACGATCCGATTGCCTCCCCTGCTAATGTTTATTTTGATGCTGTTGGTGACGGTACGACAACGGTTACTGTTAATAGTGGTAAATCTGTTCAAATAGATATAAGTAATATTGACACTAATTTTCCTAGAATACAGGTGGCTTGCGCTGAGTTTGACCAATTATTAGATGTTCCTAGATTAATTTCTATTGTGGCAGATGATTTAATTACAGGTACAGACATGGTACTTGAGCATACGGGTAATAGTAATTTAGGAACTTTATCTTTAGCAGATATTACGTTGTTTCCTGTAAGTATTATTACTTGCAAAACAATGACTACTAATAAGAATTATATGCTTATTGGTAATATTACGGAGAGAGAAGAATTTCAATGGGCAGATACATCTTTTACTTTAGGTGAAGTTAGTAGTAGGTTTGCTGTTCATGAAGCACTTAGTATTGGGGGAGGTATTATCACTTGCCCCAATACAATTTTATACGAAGATGCTGTAAGTTGTTATGCTAATCCTACAATTATTTACGCAGGTCATTGGTATATTGTTACAGATGCAAGTGGCGGAGGTGTCACTTATAACGCTGTGGTTTATGGAGCAGGAGAGGTATTCTTTGGTGTTTCAGGAGCTACAGGTGTAACAATACCTGGAGCTTCTCAAGTTAGATTAGCTTTTGTTAGAAACAGATATGATAAAACATCTTCTGCTCCTGTAAAAGAAGTTATACTTTCTACTGATGGATTTGCTAGTTATAAGAGTCCCGCAAGGTCTCACCATCAAAGAGGTTTTTGGGCAAAAGAAAAATATAGAATTGGATTGCTACCTTTTGATTTAAAAGGAAATCCTATGTATGTAAGGTGGTTAGGAGACTATACCTTCTCGGATTTAATGACTAATCCATTAATGACAAGAACTACTACAGCAGCTTATGATTTTTATTTCTTAGAACAAAAAGGATTAAACGTAAGTGGTATTACATTTACTGAAGCTGAAATAAGTCAAATAAGTGGATTTAGCATCGTAAGAGCTGACAGAGATAAAAGAATTATTACTGAAGGTATGCTTATGCAAACGGGTCGCAATGGAAGTCTTGTTAGGCCGGCAGCAGGGCCAGTTCCTTCTAAAGACAATGTTTGGCTAACATCTGCGCCAACTTATTTTTCTTATATATGCCCAGATGCTTTATGTGGGTTTCCTATGCCTAATTATGTGGCAAATACATACATGGAGGGTAATACTTTTTATAACGCTAATGATTATGGGGCGGGAGATTTATTAAAATCTGCCACTTCTGGAGATGTAAATGTAGAATCAAGATGGTTTGGTCAAGCTAGTGATTCTGTAACTAGAAAGGTTGGTATTAACGCAATGACAACCATTGACGAAGGTGTTTCTCAGATTAATTTTGGGTCTTTGAGTTATACTTTCATGAATCAACCTGAATATCCTGCGGCGGGGGTTATTAGTACTAATAATAGAGTGTGCGGAACTGGCGGCATTAATCAAAATACTATGCTAGGAAAAAAAGCAGAAGGTGGAAGAAGGACTATTGTAGAGTTAGATAGCGCTATTGTAAGTATAACGCCAGGGGTAGATTACGGTAGTTTAGCGGCTTCTGATACGTATAAATTACTTATTGATGTTACTGTAGATAATATAAATCAATATGGGGGGACTTCTGATACAGCTTTAGCAAACACTATTTATATTTCTTGTGGACACTTTCAACCAATAACTACTCAAGTAAAAACAGATGTAGAAACATCTCCTGGTAGTGGTATTTACACATTTAATAATATTGAAGTATGGGGTGGAGATTGTTTTACTACACTTGTAGATTATGGCCATTCTTTAACTGATACAGGGTATGGAGTTGGGATTTCTAATTCTTGGGCAATGAAGTTCCCTTGTCAAACAAATTGTAATTACGATTTAAGAAGAGGTAGACATCCTGCAGCTCACGGAATGGGGTTAACAAGTCCTGCTGTAACATTTTTATCAGGGACAGATGTAAGATTAGAAAGTTTTAATTGCAGTCAAGCTTATGCTTCGCAAGGAATAGAATTTGCTTATCCTGCTTTACCGGTAAACTTTACTTATGGAAATCATTTTCCTCAAAGGGTTAGATATGCGGGAGAGAAAGCTATTGGAGAAGCTATTGATTCTTATAGAGTGTTTTTAACTAACGATTATAAAGATGCTAATGGCCAATACGGAGAGATTAATAATCTAGTTACATCTAAGGACCAAACTATTGTTGTTCAAAATGCTCAAGTAAGCACTACTCCAATATTAGAAAGACAATTATTGGCAGCTCAAACAGGCGCACCTACAACAATAGGTACAGGTGGGGTGGTTGATAGATTTGACTCTGTAAGCACTTATTTTGGTAATCAGCATCAACACGGAATGACTAAGACCGAGTTTGGTTTCGTGTGGTTTGATATGCGTAGAAAGGCTGTTGTGGCTTTAGATTTAAGTAGTGGTATTTCTGAGATAAGTAAGACTGAAGGAATGAATGGATTTTTCAATGAGGTAATTGTTGATAATTTAGGTTCAGCTTTAAATCCTGTTCCGTTAAACTCTACAACTTATGAAGAGACTTCGGACAGGCCATTAACAGGTGTGGGTATTACGGGATTTTATGACCCTAAGTTTAAGATGACTTATTTAACTTTTAAGTTTTTAAACTTCCCGTCGGCTGATAAACCAATATCAAAAGATTTCACTATTGCATATTATCACACCGGTAAGACATTCTCTCATTTTTGGAGTGCTACCCCTGCTATTTCTTACAATCACAATCAGAGTGTTATTATGAATAATAAACCTCAGAATAAGACTAAGTATTATGGCACAGGAATGGCTTCTACAGCGTTTATAGTGGGAGATATAGTAAGCCCTGATGAAGGAATTGAAGAATATATTTGTACAACTGCAGGAACTATTGCAGCATATATAAATCCTCCAAGCGGTGGTGGTACAGCGTGGACAAAGATTAATACAGCTAATGAATTATGGGTGTTAAATCAACCAACTACATTAGGTCAATCTACGGCACCTGATTATCAATATAACAAGGTGTTTGGAGCTGTGGTAAACAATGAGATTGAGTTTGTAGTTAATCCGCAAGTTGAAGAGTCGTTTAGCGTTGGTTATATGGAGCAGCAGGGTAATAATGTTAATGCCACTACTGTTGTGGTGAATGCTGAAGGTCAAACTGCAACTGATTCTAATATCTCTTCTACCAACATTAATTACAGATACATTTGGGATAAAATATGTAGTAGTTTACCCGTAAGCTCAACCGGCAGGGTGGTAAATAAGTATGCTAAGATTACTTTAACTAAAAAGAATTGGACTACCGATCCAACTACGGTAACAAATTCAGTGAAGATACTACAGTTTGTTAAGAGTATATTTAACACTAAAAGATAATTTCAAATAATTGAAACCTTTTTATTTCATTATTAGTATAACTATATAAATCAATTAAAACTTAGAAATCATGGAAGCTAAAAATGAAAAAAGAAACCAAAGATTATTCGCTTTATTATGTATTATAGTTTTATCTATAATGTTTGCTCAAGGGCAAGTTCAAAGATTGGATGATTATGATAATGGTAAGTTGTATGTTTGTAAGGTTCCTAAAAATCCATTGTCTTTTAATTTTTCAAATACTAAAGATACTTTGTATTTGACGATAATAGCAGATAGTATTCAGAAGGATGTTTATTCTATAATGCTTTACACTTACTATACTGAAAAGATGGCTGTGCCGGATAAAGGATTAAAGATATGGTTTCCTGATGGTAGTTTTGAATCTTTTGAGGCTTATGAAGTGAATAAAAAAGAAAGATATATTAAGTATAACATTGTTGGTAATTCATTTGAAAAAATGCACAAAAAAGAAATAGAAGCTATTGAATTTAAAGAGGTGGCTTTATGTGAAAGTATTGGTAAAAAAAGATACTTTATTGACTTCTTAAATAGCTATGATAAATAGTTTAAAATTAGCTAATTAATATTTAATCCATTGTAGCGATATAATGGATTTTTTTATTATGTTTGTACATAAACATTTACTACATGGCAAAACAAGACGGAACTCCTAAGAAAATAAAATCTAGCGAAGTAGCTAAATATAAATCAGAAGGATATAAATTTAAAGGGCCTGGAGAAGGCGGTAAAGATTATTATGTACAACCAATATCTGCGCCACCCGTAGTATTACCACCGTCAGATAGTAATGGTCCTCCAAGCAAAAAATCTATTCCGGTTGACCCAAAAAAACATGAAGCTGCTTTAATAAAAATGCTACAGAGTGGTGTTTCCCCAGATGAAATTGTAAAAGCCGGTCACGCATCTTATAGTGGAATAGAGCCATTAAAAGGGTATTATAAAGAAAATTTAGTTTATACTGAACCTGACCCAAAAGTAACTGCTCCGACAGTTCTTAAACAAGGTTTAAACGTTGCAAGACAAATAGCTCCAACTGAAAGTTTAGATTATAAAGCATACGATTATCCTGACCCAAACGGAAATTACGCTAAGGCTACAAGAAAATATTTTGTTGGTGACAAAGAGGTAGACCTTACAAAATCTTATGACTCGTCGGGTAAATTTTTTCCTAGTTTTATTGGCGGCCAAGCCTTGAATCAAGGTGCTAATTTAGGCACTGTAAAACAAGACGTTTCAAGAACAACTTCTGCTCCTTTAATAAATGATGTTACTTCAGGAGATTATTCATCAACTCCAATAAGAGTGATAGGCGGTCAAGATATTAGAAATACAAATGCAGGATTAGATATTAAAAAAGAAGACTACGTAGCTCCTTCTACAGACACATCAATACCACTTCCTAAAAAAGCAAGAGGAGGTTTAGTTAATAAGGTAAAGGGATATGCGGGTGGAACTCCTGCAAACGGAATCCCTGATCCAGAATTAATGGGTAATGGTAAATTAAATCCAACTAATGCTAATGGATTAGGGACTCCTGATTTAGGAAACACTACTACAGATAAGAAAAATAATTTACAAGGAACAAATGGCTCAAGAGCTTTAGGAGCCGCTTCTAGTTTAGGAGGATTATTAGGTGGAGATATTATAGACGCTACAACTCAAGATAATTACGGCAGAATAAATACCGGCAGCAAAGCAGGTGATTATGCTTCAGGAATTGGCTCTCAAGGATTAAAAGGTGCTGCTCAAGGCGCTCAAGCAGGAGCCGCTTTTGGTCCACTAGGATTAGCTATTGGCGCGGGTGCAGGATTGATTGGGGGAGGTATTATGGGTGGGATTAAAGCAGGAAAGGATAGAAGTTCTATATCTGAAGAAGCTGATGCCAAACAAGCTGCTGCTAATACTGAAATTGTAGCTAGACAAAAACAAGAGATTAATAATAAAATAAACAAAGCTAATCAAGAGAGAGCTTCTTATTTACCCACTATGGGTTCATTAGAAAAACCAGCTCTTAAAAAAGGAGGTTTAGTTAGTAAGGTAAAATGTATGGCTAATGGTGGAGAAATGTATTCTCAACAAAATAATAATTTTGGTTACGATAATCAAGATTTTATAAATCAATCTACAGGTGGTCATCAATCAACTATTGGAGGAGGCGATGGGATATTTAAGTCATCACCAATGTTTAAAAAGGGCGGGTACGTTAAAGGCCCAGGTACGGGAACTTCAGATGATGTAGATGCTAAAGTGAGGGTAGGTTCTTTTATTACTCCTGCTAAGAATGCTCCTGTGGCAGCTAAGATTGCTACTATGGTAGATGGTGGCAAAGTAAAAGCTCCTACTACTAAAAAAGCAGATTTAAAAGAAGAGAATGGAGAGAAAGTAAAATTAAGTAACGGAGAGTTTGTTTTCACTCCGGAGCAAAAGAATGAAATAATTAAAGAATTAGGAGAAGATGTATTAGAAGCTTTAGCTCCTGATGCAGAGCATGGAGAAGAAGAAATGAAGAATGGTGGTTTAACTGCGGCTAAAGCTAAGATTATTTTACATGACGGAACTATTCGTGGTAAGAAAATAACTGACCAACAACGTAAATATTTTGGAGCAATATCAAATGGTTATGTTTGTGGAGGGGATGTAAAGGGAATGGCTAAAGGTGGTCCAGTAAAGAGTAAAGAAAAAGCTGAAGTATTAGCTCCAAAAAGATATAATGTATTAGAAGACGCTGCTAATCAAAAAGAAATAATTGATACTCCTTCTTATACTCCAAAAGATATTCAAAATAACAGTACCGGTAAAAAGAATTGGTTTAATATGAATGACCAAAAATTAGGGGCTTTAGTTGATATTGGAACAGGATTAGCAAGTACTATTAGCGGTAATGCTGCGTCTAGAAGACAAGTTAATACAGCTAATAAATTCTTGGCAGAGGCGGGTAAACGCCCTGTTGGAACTATTGACGCAGGTTTTCAAGGCGTATTAAACAATGCTACTGCTGCGGCTAAGTATGGTTTAAGTCCACAAGAGAATGCTTTATTAAACCAACAAAACACAGATTTAAGAAATAGCAGGGGTAGCACTCCAAAAATGAGAGAATGTCTTACCGGTGTGAT
>CAUYTX010000289.1:0-1856 GCA_963575665.1 Gammaproteobacteria bacterium
GGTGTTGTCATTTTCAATTAACAGCAGAACTGATTTAATTTCTCTATATATCATTGACGAAAATCATACAGAAGACGAATTAACTAGAATTAAAAGAGAATTAACAAAAGAAGGGATGATTTTGTATTTTACTATGGGAGAAGAATATCCACCCAATTCATACAAAATCATCCTTCACAAAAACGGAACAAAAGCAATTCTTTTTAGATAACTTACTCCGGTTCTGCAGATCCCTCGAAAATCATACCCTTTGTACCTGGGTAAAGTTCAAACCATCTTGCAAGCATCTCTTTACAGTGTTCAGCATACTTGTAGTGAGATCCAACTCCTGTGCGAAGCTCCATCTCATAAATAAACTTATCAACTTGTGTAGAATGCTCAAAGTAATACTGTGTGCCAAGCTTAGTAAAATAAATATATCTGCTGCAATTGTCAAGCAAAATACTTCTTGCGTATTTTGAATCTCCCTTACAGTCATCACTTGCAGTTCTGATAACTTCACAAGAGATATTATTTACTCCCTCAAGCTCATCAACCGCATCATAGAAACCAAGAGGAACCATGCTTGTAAATCTTGTTCCAGTCCTATGACGATTTAAGTCTCTGATTTCTCCAAAACTAATTCCCATCCAAGAGAAAGTGACAGACATTCTTTGAGCTACATTACCAAAGATTGAATATCTGTTTTCTCGGAATTGTAATGCATTTTTTAAATCATCTTCATTGTCAAACAAATCATTGACTTTAAGGAATGTTTGTGGAAGCAAATTGTCATTGTTTATATATTGGAAATCAGATAAAGATCTTTGAAACAAACTGGCTTGACCCAAAAGAATAACAAACTCATTGTCAATTGTTTTGCCATGAGAAACAGTAGGTTCAGTATGTTTTGTCAATCTAGGAGCACCAATTGCAAGCGCTTCAGCAATTTGTGCACCCAAGACAACCAATTCTTTAAGTGTATGTGAACGCAAATGAGAAGCAATATATGCCCATGCTCTTGCAGATTGAATCATCATTACGCCAGTCTTAGCAGTTACAGGCAAATGAACTCTTGCACGATCAAAAGCATAGTTTCTCTTCATTCTTTCAACTTGCTTCTTTACTTTTGTTTCATTTGATTCAAGTAGATGCTTTGGAATCTTAGTAACTTGTGGATTGGTGTCAGCAATCTTTGTCCAAGCTTCAAGACATTTGCGATAATTTTCAAATGCAGACTTTACGAATTGATTATATGCTGGGACATATTGAGGTGGCATCCCAAGTTCTTCAGCAGTTGCAGCACTTGACTCATCAATCTTGATGTATCTTGTTGAACACTCTTGTCCACCAGCGGTAGGAGAGATAGTCCAAAGATAAAATGCTGCATGAAGAGTAATATCATCAATAAATAAAGCAATAGGAGTCATGTCAGCAATAGAAGCATGACCGTAATCAAGCATCTTAAAAATGCCATCAACAGATTTATCTTGATTATCCCAATCAATCTTAGAAGCAATCGCATCCAAACCTTCATTGTTTCTTGAATACCTAGCTCCTACAGATGCTAAAAGTTCAGGAGTAAAAGAATAACAGCCTTTTTCCTCTGCTGTTTCTGTTGGACGAATTGATACGTATTGTACTTTCATGTAATTCCTCTAAAAATCTTGACCTTACCAAACTAACAGAGCGCCCTTCCCTTTATGATAGACGATAATGAGAGAGGTAAGGTCCATTAGTATTTTACACCCTTTGGACTAAAATTGCTCAGTTACAAGGATAAAAAAAGTGAGCAACAGAAAACTATTAAATAAGCGTTCTGTCTTGGAAGAATACTTTTATTTAGAAGAAGTGTCAACCCATGAAGTCAAATTATA
>CAUYTX010000290.1:0-1846 GCA_963575665.1 Gammaproteobacteria bacterium
TGTGAAGCAGGAACCCACCGAAGAGACTACACAAACCAGCGTGTAGATCCGTAGGGATCCCCGTCCTTTAGGGCAGGGAGGATGTCAATCATGTCCATCCGTACGCTGTTGGTCCGTTGCTTGGAGCCTACAATTTTTGGGGAGCTTTTCCAGAGTCAGGTTTTCCAAAGTCAGGGGGTGTCTTGTGAGCTACGCGTCTTCCAGTCTTCGCATTGGGGTTCGTCGATTGTTGTTGTGGCAGTTGGCGATCGCTTTCAGTGTCGGGGGTGGCATTTGGTTTAGCCACGGTCATCAACATGCGGTCTCCGCACTCTACGGCAGCCTCCTCTCTATTTTTATTGCCCTCTTGTTAGGCTGGAGTGTCCATCAATCGTCGTCCCCAGATTCAGCATTCGGTGCTTTTCATCTCTACTTTGGTGCGATAGAACGTTTCATTTTGTTAGGAGTTGGAGTGTGGGTAGGCATGGGGTGGCTTCGGTTACCTCCGTTTCCGTTGATTGCAGGGTTTACGGCTACTCAGGCGGGGTACCTGTTCAAAATACAAAATGATTCTAAAAAACCTCCTAAGAAATCTCCTGTATAATGCCGCACCGGAATCCAGTCCCTCGGGAGTAATTTTGTGATACACGCTGCTACTGATGCACCCGCTACTGCAAACCCAACGGTTTACATCCAGCATCACTTGCACAACCTTCAGGTGGGTGAAGGTTTTTGGACTTTTAACGTAGATACCATAGGGGTAGCCGTTTTTCTTGGGATTATCCTGATTTGGCTTGCTTACAAAGCAGGTAGGCACCCAGAACCTAATACCCCTGGAACCTTACAAAATATCTTTGAGCTTATCGTGGAATTTGTAGAGACCCAGATCAAGGATACCTTCGTTACCCGTCCCAGTGCCATGGTGGGTCCCGTTGCGTTCTCGATTTTCTGTTGGGTTTTTTTAATGAACTCCATGGATTTTTTACCCGTTGACCTGATGCCTAAACTCGCTTCCATGATGGGTGTTGAGCACCTCAAGGTAGTCCCGACTACCGATCCGCACACCACGTTTGCTCTGGCTTGCTCTGTTTTCTTGATTACCATGTTCTACAACATTAAAGTGAAGGGATTTGGTAATTACTTTCTTAGTTACTTATACCATCCATTTGGCAAGTGGGCCATGCCGTTCAACATCATGATGACTTTAGTGGAAGAGATTGCAAAGCCCCTCGCCCTTGCATTGCGGTTATTCGGCAACATGTTTGCAGGAGAACTGGTTTTCCTCTTGATTGCCCTTCTTCCTTGGTGGGCTCTCTGGATGCCAGGTGCCATTTGGTCTATCTTTCATATTTTGGTCGTAGGTCTTCAAGCCTTTATTTTCATGGTGCTGACCGTTATGTATCTCAGCATGGCCCACGAAGAACCTCAAAAAGACCACTAGGTTTCGTACAAGACTGTCCTTCACCTTAGCCTCCCAGGAGTATGTTAGAAATGAACTCAGATAATGTCACGTTGCTCATGACCAACACCATTGACATTGTTGGTATGATTCTATCTTTCGCAGGAGCGGTTTCTGCGATCGGGTGGACTGTCCTTGGGGCAAGATATCTTGATGGGATTGCTCGCCAACCAGAACTCATGGCCATGATGCGCGTGCAGGTATTGGTGGTTGGTGGTTTGATGGAATCTTTCCCGTTTATTATCTTTGCCACCGGTATGTGGTTTGTAACTGCCAATCCGTTCGTCGGTGCTGCAATAAGTGCCATGAAGGCTGTTAACGGCGGCTAGATTTTTGTTGACCACGACGGCAACCTTATTTTAGGAGTTTTTTGTGAACGTTACCGCCACATTGTTAGGACAGATGATC
>CAUYTX010000291.1:0-1833 GCA_963575665.1 Gammaproteobacteria bacterium
CCATCCAAGAAAGTCAAATCCGTCTAGTGTGGACGTCAGTTTGGTCTTTGCTTCACTAACCGTCATCATGCGGTCTGCTAGGAAGGTTTTTATTTTTCCTAGGATTTCTTCTGCGTCATCTTTTGGTTTCAAGAATACTACCATATCATCCGCATATCTAATGGATGGGTGAATATCCTCAATTCCATTTAATGCCACATTGGCCAACAGTGGGCTTATTACACCACCTTGCGGTGTGCCTTGCTCTGGAAACTCTAGATTTACACCTGCTTTTAAGCATCGGGATAGTCCCTGCCTTATTGCTTTCGGTGCGATAACCCTCTCTAGGATAGAGCTGTGTGATATTCGATCAAAACACTTCTCAATATCGAGTTCCAGAATCCGTTTATCCTTTCCTCTCTTATCTGAATTGAGGTTTAGGAATAGGATTTTCTGGGCATCGTGGGCACTTCTTCCAGGTCTGAAACCGTAGCTTCTGGCATGAAAGTGTGCTTCGTGTGCAGGTTCGATTGCCAGCTTGCAAAGGCACTGCCACGCTCGATCTGCAATAGTGGGGATTTTTAATTCCCGCATCTTGCCATTCTTTTTAGGAATTATGACCGACCGTAATCCTTGGTGCTTCCATTTCTTAGCAGATTTCAACTGCGCTACTAACTCCATACGCTCTTTATTGGTCAAGGATGCTTTACCATCTACACCAGCTGTTTTCTTACCTGCGTTGAGTTGTGTGACCTGTCTAACTGCCAGCATCCGTGCTGCAAATGATTTCAGTAACAGCTTTTGCAAATACCTAACTTTGTCTTTGTTCCCAATCTTTTCGGCTTCGTGAATACGCTTTTGCAGGCGAATTACTAGGGCACGGTATCGTTTCCACGGTGCCGTCTTCCAGGTGTTTCCAAACTCAGTAATCGATGTTTTGATTCCGTCCACGTTTATGCTCTGCGCAATTGTTATTCAGTCTTACCACCTTCTCCCAATTACGGGACATCCTACCCTTGTCGATTCAATCTCACCAGACTTGTCCCAGGTAACTATCCTGAGACCCTCGCCAAGTTTTTATTCGTTCCGTTCAAAAGATTCTCTTCGATTCAGAGTCCACCACTTCACCTGCTCTCTTCTCGGAGTTGTGGCTATCTGGAATAGGATGCCGCGAGAATTTCGAGAGCGCAGTCGGCATTATTTCCAAGTTGCCGCTGCGAAGTAAGGTGCTTTTTTCGGTTTTCTCATGTCGACTTCCCATTAACGCCAGTGTGCCTACTTGTTTTGGCTCTGATTGCGTCCTGTTGCCAGCTTCAGTATCCGCGGTGGTGTCCGCTTCGTTTCTGTGGCCAGGTCGGGTTTCTATCTCTCCTATAGAGCAGGATTTGCACCTGCTGCCTCTGAACAGTTATAGGGATTTCTCCCTACTCTAGGTTATATGTCGTTGATTTCTCAGGACATTTTTACTAGAAACGAATCGCACAATCCAACTGCGTAACTCCTAATATCTTCGAATAATAGAAACAGCTGCTCCTCCACAACTGCCATACGAACCATTTCTAACAGCTATGATCTAAATTATACTGTGTAAATGAGGCGACGGCAAGCCTACAGATTCAGATCATGCCGAATGTTGAGCAAACGCGATTGATGCGTAAGTTTACGGGATCTTGTAGGTTTGTCTATAACATTGGAACTCGACAGGGAAGTCGAGTGACCCCGCCGATTCAAGCCATGGCGGAAATGACTTTACTCCTCGGCGCGATTAGACAGCCCTTCTCAATTATTGTATCATTCTATTTATGCAACGAGCCTATCGTTTTAGATTCTACCCAACGGCTACTCAGTCTCAAT
>CAUYTX010000292.1:0-1827 GCA_963575665.1 Gammaproteobacteria bacterium
TGTAGATTACCAGAAGAAGCAAATGTGTTATTTCTAACTGATTGTACTATTACACTACCCCCACTTGTAATACGCATTCTTTCGCTAAGTGTAGAATCAGTTGTAACATCTCTTGTCGCAAAATATAAATCACCTTTAGTATAAGCAGCTGCGCTTGTTTGAAGAAATCCAATTACAGCAGGTATATTTGTAGTAGTGCCTTGTGCTGTATATCCAAAACCTATTTCTGTTCTTGCATTTGCAGCACCATAATCATCAGTAATAGTTAAAATTCTTGATTGTCCTAATGTTGTTAAAGAACTACCACTTCTAAATATAGTTAATTGAGCACTAGGATTACTTGTACCAATACCTACATTACCATCATTTCTAGCATAGAATACATAAGATGTACCATTATATAAAGCAAGACCTCCGTTTGTAGTTGTATTATTTGTTGATACTACTAAACCATTCCCAGTTGCACTAGCATTGTATATTCTTGCACCCCAAGTAGCAGCATTAGCATTTACTTCTAATGTATAAGATGGAGATGAAGTACCAATACCTAATCTATTATTAGTAGCATCCCAAAAATGATTCGGTGAACTAGCTATTGCTGATGAAGAAGTAAAGTAAGGTACTTGACCACTTGTTCCACTACCACCAATTCCACTATAAGCTCCTACTGAATAAGAATAAGCATAAACTACTACTATATCATTAACTTGACAAGCTGTTGCTAATATTATACTTGTACCATTGGTCGCAGTATATTCTGATTGAGCAAGACAAGAACCATTATAAAAAACATCTATTAATCCTTGAGTATAACTAACACTAAAAGTAGTTTGTGCAGCTGTCGCAGTAAAAGTAGTTATAGTTCTTAATGCGTTAGTTGGTAAATAAGCTGTGAGTAAATTATCTATTTCAACAATATTTCCTGCAGCCAAACCTGTTGTCATAACTACGGTAGTTCCATTGGTAGCAGTAAAGTCTGTGCCATTGACAAATTTTACTCCATTAACATATACATCTACCATCCCAAGATTATATCCACCTGTTACAGTAAAAGTAGTCTGTCCTGCAGTTGTGGTAAATACTTCAACACTTCTAGCTGAAGAGCTTGCATATCCACTACTACCACTAGTTCCTGAAGTTCCACTACTTCCTGATGTTCCACTTCCACCACTTGTGCCACTAGAGCCTGATGAACCTGTTGCTCCACTACTTCCATTTGCTCCACTTGTTCCACTTGTGCCTGATACTCCTGTTGCTCCACTTGTTGCAGAGCTACCTGATGTACCATTTGTTCCACTTGTGCCTGAAGTGCCTGTGGTACCGTTCGTGCCACTCGTTCCTGTTGTTCCACTACTTCCGCTTGAAGCACTCGTTCCTGAGCTTCCTGAAGTCCCATTTGTTCCTGAGGTGCCTGTGGTACCGCTACTTCCTGAGCTACCATTAGTTCCGTTTGTTCCTGATGTACCACTAGAAGCTGAAGTTCCATTTGTTCCTGCAGTCCCACTAGAACCACTAGAAGCACTCGTTCCTGAAGTGCCATTCGTACCGCTTGTTCCTGTTGTGCCATTTACTCCGCTTGTACCACTTGTTCCTGATGGTGGATTAAAAGTTGTTTGCGTATAAGAATAATAAGTACTTCCTTCAGTATAAAATGTTATTGTTTTTCCTGTTCCATCATTATGATATACATATAATAAACAATAAACTCTATCGCTAGTATTTAGTGATTGCGAAGGAATAAATGTATCTGCATATAATTGATAGATTTGATTTGCTACCACATTTACTTGTTCTACAACATTAGTTGTTGCTAATAAAGTAGAAGTC
>CAUYTX010000293.1:0-1820 GCA_963575665.1 Gammaproteobacteria bacterium
CAGATGCAAAACCAATAGTGCCAGAATCAAAATGAACCCATACAGTTTTGCCATCATCAGACATACTCACTTCAATAATGTCATCTTTAACATATTGAAACTCTTCGCAAAAAATATTGGCAATTTCTCGTAAATATTTATGAAATCTAATAAAAGACCATATACGACCTCTTACATATTCTTCACCATATATTTTTGGATCAGTGTTCATTTCTGTCTTTCAAAATTTGCTCTTGCTGCTTATTAACTTCAGCTACCACGTCCACAACTTCCCAGTCATCAGCAATCAAATCTAAATAAATAATCTTGCCATATCTAGCATATTTACCAACACCCCAATCTGAATGCCAACTTTTACGTCTGATTGTTTTTCCAGCATATAAATCATCTAAAACATCTTCAAATGTTCTATTAGGAACTATCACCCAATCTTCAGCAAAAAGATCTGTAGTTGTAATTGTAGATTCAGCATGGTCATATTTTTTTGGAAAAAGTGTAAGGCTAGGGTTGCCTTCTCTTGACACCATTTTGCCAGATTCGATCATCTTTACAGCCCAATTGATATCACGCTTAAGTTCAATATTATTCTTTTTAGCAAAATCATCAAAATTGGATCCTATATGCTTGTTCTCAATTGCATAAGGTAAATAATCTTGACCTGGATTTAAATATTGTTGAGCAGATTTATTCAATTTTGCTTTTCTAATTTCAATATCATAAAAATATTTTTGGTTTTTAGGCAATTTTTCCACGGGCTTCCTCCAATGCATTAATTAATTTATCAACTTCTTCTTTATCTAAAACAACTAAATCTGAATAAGCGAATCCATCAAAAAGAATCTTAAATCTTTTTTTCCAATTCAGTTTACCATTATTGAAACCATAATTCCAAAGTGAAATATCCACTGTTTTTGATTCTGTATCTGGACGTACATGCAATGAATGACAAAGGCAGTCACAGTTGATAATAGTAGTTTTATCCACTTGTGTAGCCTATATTTAACCTACGGACAAGATGAGTAAACCTATAACTATTAACAAGATGATAAAGAAAATAAGCACGTCTACCTAGTGAAAATGCTCTGAACTCTTCCTCAGCTTTAAATACTTGAGTTCCATCAGCATATTGACTTGGGACCCTGATGCCTTCTTTAGCCCATTCCTTTTGTCTGTTGAACTTTTTCTCAATAGTAGACAGTAATTGTTCCCATTCTTCTTGTGTATATCGTTTATCTTTTGGCTCTAAAAACTCATCAAACTCAATCTTTTTATGAGTAAAAGAACTTCGATGAATTACTACATAAACTTCTTGTTTATTAGTTTTTTCAACAGGAGGAAGGCTTAAAGACCACCCTACATACTTTGATACGCAATATTCTGGAGCTGAATGATTTTTAACTCTCATCTGCCCATTGTCTAAATTGACAATATGGTCAATGCAAAAGTGGTCATCATACTTTGGAACCGAATCATTATCAGTTTCAAAAGATTCTACAAACTTAAAAAAGGATTGACGTTCATCAGTGCTTGGTATGTATCTAAAAAAACTATGCTTAAATCTTGCCATTATTTTTTAATCTTTCCGTAGTAAAAATCCCAAAGAACCTTAAATCCTTTTTGGCCAATAGAGTGTTCAATGTGATAATCAATTACTAATGGGGGTCTTGCTTCTTTGTTGTTTCTTGAATAAAAATTATCATAGAATCGTTCATATTTTGCTTTATCAATTATATCAACAGACATGAATCTTTTGTTAAGAGAAACAATTCCAATCTTACTTCCAGGACGACCAATTAGTTGGATTGCATATTTTACATCGA
>CAUYTX010000294.1:0-1801 GCA_963575665.1 Gammaproteobacteria bacterium
AGAGTGAGTTCTATTTTTCACTTAAACACCATAAATCTTACGTCGAACTCAGGTTAAAAATAGAAACACTTGAGGATCTCGGGCAGAAACCACCCCGCCCTTTGGGCACCCTTCCTTGGTTAAGGAGGGGAGTTTGATGAGCCAAAACTTTTTAAAAACTCTTCACCTGTCAAGGGGAGTTATGCCTACCTGTCAAGGGGAGTTATGCCTAAGGTGGGAGGGGGTTTCACAGATATAAAAGGCGTCTAATCTATGGAAAAGAACACAAGATATATCCTTTTAGATCGACTTCGTGCTGCCAATCCTACTCCAGCCACAGAACTGAATTGGATGACTCCTTTTGAATTATTAACTGCCGTCATGCTCTCGGCGCAGACTACCGACGTGCGAGTGAATCAGGCCATGGGAAAGTTATTCCCGGTGGCCAACACGCCTGCGGCCATTCTAGCGTTGGGAGAAGAAAAACTAAAGGAATACATCCGAGCCGTTGGGTTATACAACCGAAAAGCAGAACACCTTCTCAAAATTTGCGCTCTGTTAACTGAACGCCATGATGGAAAGGTACCCCGAGAACGAGAGGCTTTGGAGGCATTACCAGGAGTAGGTCGCAAAACAGCTAACATCCTCTTAAACACTTTGTACGGTGAACCTACCATTGCAGTGGATACGCATGTTTTCAGAGTTTCCAACCGGACTGGTTTTGCTCCAGGAAAAGACGTACGTGTTGTGGAAGAACAACTCCACTCTGTTACGCCAGAAGAATTTAAAAAGAACGTGCACCATTGGTTAGTCTTGCATGGGCGTTACGTGTGTACTGCAAAAAAACCAAAATGCGGACAATGTGTTATCTTGGATCTTTGTGATCGGGTTTTAGCCCCAGGAGCATTGGAGTAGGGATTGGAGTCCGATCCGAGTGCGCAGTCGATCTTCATCCATGACGCTCCCTCTACTCACGTAAAGTCGGTTTGCGGTTCTCAGGACGCCATATTCCAACGGTGCCTTTTCGGATCGGACAATTCTGAAATCTGCCGCCGAACGCCCGACCTCGCTATCAGAATCGGTAGATCTTTTAGATCTGATTCTTCTGTGACCAATAAAACCGGTCACTCGCTCCGCCATGGTTTGCGGGGTCACTCGATTTCCCTGTCGAACTCGAATGCGTCGGACCCGCAGCGGGTGGCGCAGGAGGAGTAACTGTTGGGGGAGTGACTATAGGGGGTGCAAGGGCAGGAGGCACTGCTGGAGCAGGAGACGCTCCCCCTGTTTTAGGAGCTTTTGATGGTACAACTTCTTCTAGCCCAAAAGCGCGGTCATAAGCCCAACCAAACCCATATGCCGCAGAAGCACCAATAGCTGAAATGCCACATCCAAACAAGGTGTTCCCAAGGATCAAAGAGGTTACAGGCAAGCTTGTCGAGCCCATGGCAATCGCAGGATAAAGCACAACAATAGAAGTCACCCCCAACACGGAACCGCCGAATACACAAGCCTGCCCGGCCTCACGCCAAAGCGAGCTTTCTGCTGTTTGCGTTGTTTGTGCTGATTGGGAAACAGAGGTTATCAACATAAAAATGGTTGCGAGAAATTTTCTCATACACTAGCTCCTAAAATTAGAACACCGAATTGCTGACATTCGAAAATTCTGGACTATTCTTTCCAGTAAAACAAGTCTATTTTAGAAACTATAGCTAAAACAGCATAAAATGGCAATATTTGATACTCTCGAGCAACGACCACCCCGCCCCTGCTTACAAGGGTATCTTTTTTCGTTTTACGCAGTCCCCATCATCGCTTTGCAGTA
>CAUYTX010000295.1:0-1801 GCA_963575665.1 Gammaproteobacteria bacterium
CACCGGAGCCTTCTGTAGGTGAGAGACGGCGTCTCGCCAAAGAGCCTGGTCGGCTCCGTGGTACATAGGGGACTCTGCGAACACGACTTTTTCGGCGACCCCTTGGAACGGGGCGATGTTGGGCCTATGGCCCATTTGGCGAGCTCGCAGGGGGATGACCCTGAGGCCGGGGCCTCCGGAGAGACGGGCTGGTCCGCGACTGAACAGCGTAGAGGGCTCAAACGCGATGGCCGATCTCGCAGCCTGAGCTGGGGGGTGTTGACCGATGGGCTCGAACATTATAGGCGGGCTTATATAGAGCGCGGCAGAAAAAATATGCCACGTCGCACATCCTCTTTGGCCGTAGGCTCCTTACCAGACGGGGTAGTCGCGTTCCAGAACGCTGATAAGGCCGCTGAAGAGCACTGGACGCCCTCTCGGAGCCGAGACCTCGGCAACTTCCCCAATCCAAGCCGTATATTGCTCGTCGGACCTCCCGGAGGGGGTAAATCCACGGTGATGAAAAATCTCATCGTCCACCAGAACCCGCCATTCGACGAGGTTTACGTCGTACATGAGGACGCCGACCTCACAGCAGAATATGATGAGCTCGAGCCGACCGCTATGATGGACGAGATCCCAGACCTCGAATGGGTCAACGCGCTCCCCGCCACCGACGCGAAAGGCGCTCCTATTAAACGATGCATCATAGTCGACGACCTTGAATTCACAGCTGCGAAGAAAGACCGCCTCAAGGCCCTCGCACAGCTGTTCCGGTACGTGAGCAGCCACAAGTGCATTATGGTGATGCTAGCTCACCAGAGCTGGTTCGATCTCCCCCCGCTCGCGAAGAAAATGGCCAATGTCTTCATTATCTGGCCGCCAAGGGCGCGGACCGAAGCGGGCTTGATCGAGAACCGCGTAGGGCTGCCTAAGGGCTCGCTGCGCGCCCTCTTTGCCCGCTACTGCACTGGCCCAAAGGATAGCCTATGCATCGACTGGACCGATGGGAGCCCAGCTCGCCTCCGGAAAAACGTGTTCGAGCCTCTTCCGCCGCCAGCACAAGCACTACTGCTCTGAGTCGTCCGACGAGTCGGAGCCCTCGTCGGGATCTAAGGCAGCGAGGGCCGATAGGCGCTCAGCGAGCTCGTCGACGCTGCTGCACGATGAGGCGAGGTCGTGGGCCTTTACAAGACGCGAGAGACGCTCTCGTAGGGCTGCCAGCATGATCTTCGACGGCAGGCGGCGCGATGGCCCACGTTGTGGACGCTGACCTCCTTCTGGGGCTCGCTGGGCGCTTTTTACCGGTCCCATAGCGGCCAGCCCCCTTTGGGCCGCCTCGGCGACTAGGGCCTCCGCGCGGCGCTGAGCCAGCGCCTCGACCCGCTTGAGGGTGGCCGCTCGACGGCCGGCGGTGAGCTCGCTGAGGACCTCGGGGTCCTCTTTAACGACCCCTGCCTTGATTAGCCGGAGATAGGCGTCAGAGTTCTTTTTCACCCATCGGCGGCTTAGAGGGTTAAATCCGTACTCGGGCCGGCCTTGCTTCGTCTCTTCCATGGTTGCTCCTATTAATTCCCGGATATATTTTCTGCGGGTCCGATATACTGTATCGCCCATGTCTATTGCTAGCAGCAGCGCGAGCGCAACTTCTTGTGTCCTCCAGGGGAGGGTCGTAACCGTCGAAGAGGCCTTAGACCAGGTCACCCGGGACGCCCAGGGAAGGCTCACCGAGCTCCAAATCGCCCTCAGGAACCTGTGCGCCGTCGAGGACCAGTCCATCGATGAGGAGGACGATTACAAGAACGCGGTCGCCCTAGGGGAT
>CAUYTX010000296.1:0-1773 GCA_963575665.1 Gammaproteobacteria bacterium
AAACTCTAGATGCTGTACAGGGTCAGGAATTACAGTAAATGGATTGACATCATTTGGATCTGGAACCCTTATCAATGGAGTGGGTTTTACATCGTCAAATGGTGGCTGTTTTACATTCGATGGCACAAATGATTATATCGATTTTGGATCATCTTTTTTAACAAACCAAAGTTATTCATTAGAGTTTGTATTTAAAACCAGCACCACAAATATTTCTGTTATGTCAGGAAAGTGGACTGGAGGAACTGATTGGTGGGCTGGAATATGGAGTACAAACAAGTTTATGTTTTCTTGTAACATTGTATCTTCATCAAAAATTGACATTCAAAGCTCCATGAACGTCAATGATAATGTAATAAGACAAGTAGTGACAACTTGTGATGCAACCTCATTTATCTCAAGAATATATGTAAATGGTGTTTTAGACGCAACTGGTATTGGAAACGCTGCACCAATAGACCCAGGTGGAATATTTACATTTTCTAAGTTTGGTTCATCTTCAGGTTTTTATTTTGCTGGAACACTTTACAATTTTAAAGTATACAACAGAGCTTTATCCGCTGCAGAAATTAAGCAGAACTTTGAAGCCACAAGAGACAGGTACGGAATCTAAATGGGACTATCACACTCACCAGGAATTGTAACAAGTGGATTAGCTTACTACTTGGATGCCGCTAATAGAAGATCTTATTCTGGTACTGGAAACACTCCCTTTTCAATTGTAAGTTCTAAAAATGGTTTATTAACTAATGGTGTGGGTTTTACAAGCTCCAATCAGGGTTGTTTTACTTTTGATGGTGTTGATGACTTTATTGATTTATCTACCAATTTAGATGTAGGAAGCAATTTTAGTGTATTTGCATGGATTTACCCAACCAATATAAATGTAAGAAATCATGTTATTGGTAATTCTTTTCCATATACAGGTAGTAATGGGTGGTCAATGGCAACTGCAACAGGATATCTTGGAACTTCGAATACATTTTTTATTGCTATTGGCGCTGACTCATCTTTTCGTACAGCACAAAATGAGTCAATAGTTAGAAATACTTGGAATTATATAGGTGGTACAGTTTCCAATGGTGGTGGAAGTATAACACTTTATGTAAGTGGAATTGCAGTTACATCGTATTCTGCTGGAAGTCAAAACGCAAACACTATAACTTACACAACTCAAGATATGGCAATTGGAAGAAGAGTTTCAACACTTCCAGAAGTTTTTATTGGAAACATTGCATTAGTTCAAATCTATAACAGAGTATTGACACCTAAGGAAGTTCTTCAAAACTTTAATGCCACAAGAAAGAGGTATGGAGTCTAATGGGAATAGCATATAACACCTCACTAGTAACAAATGGATTAATTATGTATGTAGATGCTGCCAATCCAAGATCTTATCCTGGTACTGGTAATACTTGGTATGACTTATCAGGCAACAATAACCATATGACTCTTGTAAATGGAGTAGCATACAGTGCAAATAATGGTGGAGTAATGCAAACAGATGGAACAAACGATTATATAGAACGTGTTTCGTTTAATATAAGTTCTACAGATCATACAATCATGGGAGCTTCAAGATACTCTGGCTCTGCTCGTGGTCGTATATTTTCAGCTATAAACAATAACTGGTTATTAGGACATTGGAACAATCAAAATCCAGCTTATTATGCAGAAGGTTGGATAGTTGGTCCTGGATCTTCAAATAACAATGATTGGCAAATATCGACTGGCGTGGAAAATGTAAGCTCTGATACTTGGTCTTACTACATG
>CAUYTX010000297.1:0-1772 GCA_963575665.1 Gammaproteobacteria bacterium
CAATATCAAGTTTACCCTTAATAAATTCTATTTTCTTAAAATCATTAGCAGCTTTAATGCAAGCTGAACAAGGTAGAAATTTAAATAAACAACTATCTGATATTCAAGCACAAGGCTCACAACAAGGTTACTTAAATGCACAACAACAATTTAATGCAGATACACAAAGACAACAACAAGCACAACAATTTGGTGCAGGTCTTGGTAAAGATATTGGACTTGCAGGTCTTACTACGGGTATTGATGCATCAGGTAAACAAGCCGCGGTTGGCGCAGCTACACAAACAGCTAACCTTGAAAGACTTAAAGCTCAAGCTTCAACTGAAAACGAAAAACAAGCACTGCAACAACAAATTAATGATCTTCAATATCAAACATTTCAAGAACAGCAAAACTATCAAAAATCACAACTTGAATATCTTAGTAATATTCTTCGAGGTAATGCAGCGGCGTTGGGTTCTACTAATGTGCAATATACACCGCAGCCTTCAACCATATCTCAAATTGGTGGTTTAGGTTTAGCAGGGCTTGGTTTAGCTAACGTATTTGGTAAAGGATAATTATGAATATTATTAAATTACAAGATGAACTAAGAGGTGTGCCAGATAATGCACTAATTGGTTATGTTAAAAATCCTACAGGCAACGTTCCTAGTTATCTAGCATTGTCAGAATTACAACGTAGAAAAGACATGCGTGAAAAATATCAAGCACAACAAGCACCTAAATCAAGTGTAGCAGACGACCTAGAACAAAAGGCTGCACCACAACCCCAAGCTCAAGGTGTTGCAAGTCTTCCTGTACCTGAAACTATGTATCAAGATCAAAACTTTGCTTCCGGCGGTATTGTATCGTTTGCTGGCCCTGAGGGTAGTTATGTTATACCATCTAAAACTCCACAACAATATTATCAAGGTATTGCAGGGAATAAAGATATTGGTAAGTCATTTATGTTTAATAAGTTTGAAACTCCGTATGATGAGGCTATTAACTACTATAGTGGTCTAAAACAAAATGCTAATAACCCAGAAACAAAAAGACAGTTAGACAATGCTGTTCAAGACTTACAAATGCAAAAATATAGATTTACACGTAGTAAAGAAGATCCTACTGAAAGAATGACACAAACAGGTTTAACAAATATTTCATCATCTAATAAACCTATACCTGAATCATTAACAACTGATAGTATTGTAAATAAAATGGCGAGTAATAATCCACCAGCATCAGAACTACCAACGTCAAACCCCGTTAATGAAGTTAAAAGGGGTGCAACAGGTCAAAAACAAGTAGATGAACCGCCTGTAGCTGATACTATAGATGTAAAAGGTGATCCGTACGCATTTGAAGAAAGACCTGAAGATGTAGCTATAGCGGAAAGAGATAGATATAAACAGATGTATGGTGTTGATCCGTTTGTTGACCGTGGTAAAACTAGATTAGAATCTATGGATAAACGCGCTAAATATATGGAAGATAATAACTTAGGTTTAGCATTAATGTCAGCTGGATTTAAAACTATGCAAGGTACTTCTCCATATGCACTAGCTAATATCGGTGCGGGTGCTGAAGCCGGTGTTAAATCTTATGGTGATACACAAAAACAATTGGCAGAGCTTGATGAAAAACGCTTTAATGTGGATGCTAAAATTGCTGATGCACAAAGAGCTGTTGAACTTGCAGCTATGCAACATGGATTTAAGAGTGAAGAATATAACAAAGCTGCTAATGATTTTAAGAAAATAGAATTTATTAAGGGTAAACTTGATATTG
>CAUYTX010000298.1:0-1769 GCA_963575665.1 Gammaproteobacteria bacterium
TGGCGTAAAAGTGAGTTTTTCGATTCTACTAGCGAAGTCTCTGCCTTGGTTGTTGCCCCCAACACTTTGCAAAGGCACGGCTGCCGTCTGCAAACGAGTTTGAAAGACATACTACAATGTCTTTCTGAATATCCCATTTCTTACTCAGTTTGATAGGGTTGGTTTCTTCTACCATTTCCCCCATGAGCAAAGGAGTGGATGGTGCGGGTGTTCGCGTAAAACTGCGCACACTCATGCTAATTCTTATAAGAAGGTCCAAAAGGATCGTAGATGAGATTATGCAGGACTGAGCTCGCAAAAAACTTTTAGGATCGTATAGGGTCTCTCTCTGTTTATGGTGTAATAGGCGTAACATCATGGATAAATAAAAGATTTTTTTCTATTACACCTAAAAAATATAGTAGATAGTGTAACTGAGTTCGACGTAAGAAAAAAGCTAACTCATTGTATTCATTATCTTTACGACATTTTTAATAAGCGTTTTATGGTGTTTGAGTCTAAATAAGTACTGTATGGAATAGAAAAACACTTGATTTTTTTAGAAAAACAAATAAAGATATGATTTACCAAGAAGCGGCCAGGGTTATAAAAAAAGCAAGATGTCTTCTAATCTGCGCTGGTGCTGGGATGGGAGTTGACTCTGGTTTGCCAGATTTTAGAGGAAACGACGGTTTTTGGATGGCTTACCCACTCTATGCTCAGAAAGGTCTCGGTTTTAAGGATATAGCAAATCCTTTATGGTTTAAAAAGTATCCTGAATTAGCTTGGGGTTTTTATGGGCATCGTCTCAATCTATACACAAAAACTCTTCCCCATGCTGGTTTTGGAATATTAAAAGAATGGGCAGAAGCTATGCCTGAGGGATATTTTGTTTTTACCTCAAATGTTGACGGACATTTCCAGAAAGCTAATTTTTCAAAGAATCATATATTAGAATGTCATGGTTCCATACACCATTTACAATGTATAGAAAATTGTAATAATAAAATTTTTGAGGCAAAAAATATTGGAGTGGAAATTGATGAAAGTTCAATGCGAGCTACCCTCCCACTACCAATATGTTCAAATTGTGGTGCTGTCGCTCGTCCTAATATCTTAATGTTTGGGGATAATGAATGGAATCACTCCTTAGTAAAAACACAATCAACTAAATACTTAAGGTGGTTACATTCCGTAAAAAAAGGAACGTTAGTAATTATTGAATGCGGAGCTGGCACAGGAATCCCGACAGTGCGACATCAGTCCCAATACATCGCTAAGAAACTTGATGGAAAAATAATTCGGATTAATACTCGCGAATCAAATATTCACTACCCGCACATTTCTATTGCAAGCGGTGCCATGGATGCTTTATTAGCGATATCTGAAGCATTTATTTGAAAACGATTAGCAGGAACGAGTAAATTGAAATAAAAGAGGTATGTCCTTAAAATTTTCTACAAACAGTCCCTGGATCATGAGTAATAATGACGATGACTAATCAATGTGACAATAAGTCGCTCATCTTAGCACATAATGCTCTTTTATCAAGGTTTTTTTAGGTTTAACCCACTTTCACGAGAAACAAATAGCACTCCTCGAGACCATCTAAAACGAGCGTAAAGTGCCCTAAATCACGATTTATCATAATTTGTATAGGAGTTACTAGTCTATTTTAGCTGCTTATCATAGAACTCAGGTTAAGCAACCATGTAGTGTAATGTATTCTATATAGTTAGGAGTTACGCAGTTGGATTGTGCGATTCGTTTCTAGTAAAAATGTCCTGAGA
>CAUYTX010000299.1:0-19015 GCA_963575665.1 Gammaproteobacteria bacterium
GCAGTTGGATTCACAAATTGTTGATTTCGTTAGATTTATTGTTTTGACGTAAAAACAGAAATCTGATAAAAATCAACGAATTACACTTTCAACTGCGTAACTCCTAACTGTTAAAATTTGTGAAAGGATTTGGCGCGCAGCTTCGTTAACCATTTCTTCTCGCAAGATTCCCTCTTCGTTTCCTTTTCCCAGAGCTTGGACTGTGCTTGCGAAAGTGTAGTCTCTGGCAAAAGTTAAAGATTGAGGAGGAGCTAAAGCATTGCCTGCTGGGTCAGTGACTTGAAAGGAAACGATGTAATACAAATCATACTCTTGCACTAATAATTGGCGAGAAATGGAGAGAGGACGCCGTTGATACTCTTCCTCAGTTAAGCGAACGATTACTTTTGCTTGGTCACGAGCCTGTACCAACGGCCCCCCAGAAGCACGCAAGATGCGCTCTAAGGCAAATCGAACACCAGCGTTAAAGGCTCCCCCTTCCAAGTAAACAGGAGGTAACCCTTCTGGAGAAACTCCGCGCAAGTGAAAACCGCAACCTATTAGCCAAACGACCGCGCAGGAGAGCAAACACCACTTAGGGAGAATAGAACATTTCGGAGCCAAGAGTCGCCACCCTAAAAGTTGTGGCGGAGAAGATATGGTGCGCCCGGAGAGATTCGAACTCCCGACCACCTAGTTCGTAGCCAGGTACTCTATCCAACTGAGCTACGGGCGCAACACATCGTTATTATCTGGAAAAGATAGAGTACTGTCAAGGCTACTGTATATTCACCACTACTTTACGCGCTGCTTCCTCTAGTGCGCGAAGACTTTCCTCTACTCCAGCGGCTTGGGTGAGACGTGCGACATTCCCCTTAGTAAAGAACCCTTGGAAGTCACCGAATCGCTGCACATATTCAATGATTAAGCTAGAGTGTTCTGAAGCACTCGAAAAAATCTGTTTGAGACCTTCTTCTTCACTACCAATCACGTCAAGCAAAAACTTCTGACCACACTCTTGCAACGAGCGCACGACGTAGTCGATGTTAGCCTTCTGGTCTGTTCGTCCGTCCCGCACAGTGACTGCAATGTGATGTAAGCGCGGTCCGTAATTGCGCACGAAAGCCTCAGTGGGAGAAGGCAGGTGTAACAAATGTTGCGTAAAGTAGGGATGATTGGCAGCGGTAAAAACTTTGGCAGGGCTCTCAAACTCATTCGAGTAGTGCACGCTTTTGGTGACATTAGTAGAAGAGTCTTGATCTACAATGTCATAGGAGCCCCAGTAATAGTAGCTACTAAGCATCAAGTATTCTAAGATAGCTACTTCTCGATTTTGACTGTAGACCCGCGTGGCCAAGTGATCCACTGGGAGCAAAAGTTTTTCTAGTCCGAAACTCTTTTGGACATTCTTGGCAATATTGTGGGCTGCCTGCACACTCGCCCAGATCTTAGGCATGCCCAATTTGTACACTCGGATCTGATCTTCCGGCCGTTCCCAGTACCCAACAATGTTGTGGGTGTAGGGACTAGGTTTGACGAAGGCAATGTTGCTAGGCAAGCCTAGTTTGACCACTTGTTCTTGGTCAAAAAACCGGACATCACGAGATTTTTGCAATTCAACAAGGTCTTTTAGGTCTTCTACTCGGAAGATTTCTCCCATGTACCTTGAGTTTGGTTTTTGAGCACCTACGGGATAAACTTCATTCAGGCTGCGGAAAATGCCATGAGTGTTGGGATCTCTCACCTCGCGCACCAACACATCCGGAGAATGTTGATCGATACGTAAAATGTGGGTGTAGTGGGCGTCAGATTCGAGTGTAGTTAGATAATGATACGGTGTCATTAAGCACAACTCGTTCACGTAAGAAATCGAGTGGCCAGGTTCCACCGTAATCATCAGTGCATCTATCTGTCGAATCCTATCCGTTAGGCCAGACCGATCGCGCTCCTCAAGCAGTTGTCCAAGAAACTGCTCAAAAAATGTAGAATTTATCTTGTCTCCGTATCTAGGAAACTCAAAGGACTTAGACATATGTTTAGCAAACCTTTTTTCAAAAAATGTTCTAGTGTTTACCCAAAAAGCAAAACATTCAAAAGATTGAGTTCATCTGAAGCAGCTAAATACCGATCATCAAACACCCAATCTAAACGCGCGGGATCAGGAACTCCTACTACCGCCGCGTAAGGAATATCTCTATAATGCGGAATAATAGGCAACACTTTTCTGGCTTCAGAAAGACACGCACCTAGGGAATCTGCCCAATTTTCTTCTTCTGACAAGATTGGCATATTGCCATTCTCATCTGGTTTCCAAAATCGAGCATAGTCTACAGGCACTACTATCCAAACATCTGAAGAGATTTCTTTACTTGTGGAGTACCCCTGACGCGCACTCTTTTTATCTCGTATAAGAATCCGATACAACGCTTCTGCAGATTGTCGAAGTGTATTTGGAAAAGCAGCGTTTTCGTAAATTTTTCTTAAATCACTAGATAATCTCCAAACCTTTCCATCTATATCTGTAGACCATCCTTCAAAACGGAAACGTTCCGTTTTTTTCGTTCCCACCCATTTTTCTAACCAAAACGGGCCTAAACAATATAAATTTTCTGGAATGAGTGCTCTTGAATCTTCTCTTGGATTAGGTAGTAGTGGAGCGTTCTCAGCACTTGCCCGAATAGAAAAATCCTGCATGGTTTCAATACAAAAAATACTATTCGATTTTTGTTGATGGGAAACGCTTTCCAGAGAATAACCCGAGAAACACTCCGATATACCTTCCGCAACACGCACAAGTATATTGCAATGATCTTGTTTATTTTTGCGATCTCGAATAAACACAGTGTGTTCTTTCAAAAATTCACGAACAGGGTCACCCATTAAAGATACAAATTCGTTAGATCCTACGCTACCTACAGGCACAATGGACAAATTTTTGTTTTCTAAACCTGCATCCCCAGTAACTCTGGTATAAATAGTTGCTCTTATGATCACAAGAAATGTCAAAAGATCACTAATCCTGCGCAACCATTGTCGTTCATCTTGATCTTGAAGAATAAAATCTTGTAGCACTAGAACAAGTCTTCTCTTTTTGTGATCTCCATCCTCTCTTCTTACACCGTCGTCGCCTAAATAATGAGTTCCCCTACCGCGATAAATAAACTGCGCAATCTCCATCAGGGAGGAAGCAATACTAAATCGTGGTAGCAATGCAATGATCCAATCTGCTTTTGGAAAAGAAATTCCGCGTGCTCCACTAGAAGTCATCAAAAATACTTTTATGACATCCCTTCTTTCAGAAATTAATTCTTGTCGTTCATTTGCGGATACACTCGAATCAATAATGGCAACCTGAGATGGTAAAAACAATTGTCTGTAAGAATTTTCAGAAATTTTTTCACGAGCGACTAAACGTTCTTCCAAAATTCGGAGAAAACGCTTGTCCTGTGCAAAAAAAAGAATTTGATCTGCTCCTTCCTTTGAGGCACGATGAATTTCAATAAGTGCGTAATCTGTCGAATCATCCGATTGTTTATTTCTAATGGCACTCCAAACTGTCTGGAGTATTCCATTTTTTTGATTTAATTGGACTGGACTCATTCGCACTCGATAATCAATTTGCAAAGAACTTGACGGATAACTATTGGTCATAATGTGCAAGGCAGGAGATTGTACTTTATTTATTTTTAGTGTTGTTTCTTTCATTAAAAATGGAATTTTTCCAATACTATTAGAAACTAATATTTTTTCTGGGGCTCGATTCCCCCCTTCAATATGATTAGTCAACACGACTTCGTTAATAAGGGACGCATCTGACAAGATTAAGATGACACGAAACAGAGGATTTTCACTAAAGGGTTTAATAAATTGCTGACGTAACCACTTGGCAATATTGTTTGTTGCAGGCACCCCTGCGCTATCACCAGTGATTTCGTCTATCATGACAATAATAGTTGAAATCCGCTTTGAAAATTCGCGTCTTTCTGAGATGCCTTCTTTTCCTGATCCAGCAGTGATTGAATTCTTAAAAAGATAACTGAATGAATCGAAAGTGCTTTTTTCATTTGATACTGTGCGATATCCTTGAGTGGCCATTGTCAATGCAACTTGATTGATTTCAGGATTTACCCCAAGAAGATCACGTGCTGCAGTGGCCAAAGTGCGGTACACTTGTGGTTGCCACTCGTCCTCTATTCGATCTTCTCGATCCGTCTCTGCTCTTTTATTATAACCAGAACCAGGATATTTATCTTCCAGTTCTTCTTTTTCAGACTGATCAACAACAACCTTAATGCTATTTTTAGGATATTTTAAGTTTTGAACACCTGCTATAAAAACTGCGCTATCTACTTTTTGAACCAAAGATGTCCCATTTCTTACTTGTGTTTCGCACCAAATCTTAGTAGCACGGATTAATTTAGAATTTGTATTTATCGTCAAAATTCTACTGGGAATTTTATCTTTTCGGTAAGCAAGGTGATTAGTCACATCATTGTTAATGATGACCCTTGGACTAATGTATAGAAATAGAAATCCTTCTTCTGTCTTTTGAAGACATTGAATAACCGCCGTAGTTTTTCCAATGCCGGGATTTCCTTCTAAACCCAAAACTTTTATTTCTCCTTTTTTCGCGGTATGTATTCCTGCCATGATTGCACTCGCGTGCACATCGCGCAGAGATATAAAACCATTTCGCTCCTTTTCTAAAAGTGACTTTTGAAAAGATTCTCGTATATTAAGTGTAATACCTCCTACATTTTCAGTGGCTTCTTGCACAGAGAGGAGATGTGCTGGATTGATCAAGCCTTCTACTTCTTCCGAAAAATCAATGGCGATTCTTTCCCCGGGTGCTGGCAGATTTGGCATTCCTCGGAGTATTTTCCGTATCGGTTTAGGAAGAGACATTCGAATTGCTTTGAATGCACTGGCTACACGATCTTTTAAGTCTTGTTCTACCTCCTTAGGATCCAACTTTTCCATTGCCCGATAAGCAATTCCAAGACGAGAGATCAATTCGCAGCGTGGATCTTTTTGTCCGGAAGAATAAAATTTTGCTGAAAGACTTTCTATACCATTTTGTGTAACAGAAATTGCTCGCGCATTACAAGAGCGATCATGCCAGCTTTTTTGTTTAAGAACTCCTATAGTGGTTTCAATATATGAAGCCGCTTGGCAGAGCTTGTGAAAAGGTTTGTCTCTTGTAGTAAATGCTGGGAGATGTTCCTTTAATCCTTCAGAAAAATGAAAGGTTCCCTCTGGCATTTCGGAACATATTTTGGAAAAAACACTCCTTTTATCAACATACCTTGCATAACGATCAATTTCTTCTAAATGAGCAGAAATTTTTGTATAGTCTGCCGTTTCTGGCAATCCATTGAGAGAAATCTCCACACACAACAACTCTCGAGCAAATGTTTCGTGATTAGGTTCTAACAAGAGCAAAAAATCAGAATTTGCAGAATATCCTTTTTGCATCCAGATTTCTTCTGGAAATTCAAACGAAAAAGCAGATTGAAACGCTTTGAGAAGTAATTCTTTTTTAGATAAGAAATTTTCTTCAGTATTAGAGTCAGGAAGCTGCAAAGGAGACCATAAAAATTGAATTGCATAATCCTTTATTTCAATTTTTTTACTGATTCTATTTAAATACTCTCTCAAAATAGTTTGTCCGAGTCCCATGCCGAGTACAAACAAATGTCTTGCAGTTTCTCTGGTTTGCAATCTCTTATTTTGATCAGTTTCTTTGCAAGCATCCTCCAAAGCTTTGTATACATGAATAACTGATAACTCCTCCCACCTTTCTAATCCTAAGTTATTTGTCTTTTTTAATCCAGAACCCAAAACCGCAGTTAATATGCCACGCTTTACTGCGATTTCGAATACCTGTCCCCATAGTGAGGCATAATTTATTCCCACTAGGAACGGCTCCGATGTAACGAATCTGAAACGCGGGAAAGTAGCGATGGCAAAGAAATTAAGACATTTCCTTGTTTTTTTCCAGAAGGAATAACCTCAATTTCTCCTGCCTTTCCAGCATTAACGGGTTGCACCCAAGAAAAAGGGTCTAGTGTTGGTGTAAAAGAATTACGACTCGCTTGTTTTTCTGCTTCTAAGAAATGAAGACCTCGCAAAACAGAAATGAGAGATTCTCGAACACTAGATTCCTCGCCCAATAGGTGGGAACGGATACGTTCCCGCCAATCTAGGTTTTTTAAATTGGAATCCGTTTGTAAGAAGTAAGTACAAAATCCGGATTGTGGGCCTCTATCATCCTCAACGGCTGACAATGTCGCAAACGTAAATACTGGAAGTAACTCCTTTGCTGATCTATCACTCGATATTTGAAATTGATTATGATCCTTAAGATTGACTACTTCAAAAGCTGATTCGGTTTTTTCTCGAGTACGGATTCGGAAAACTGGATACACATCCCTTTTCAACATATAGACGTATGTGGAAGGAAATTTAGTAGATACCTCATCCAAGGAAAAAATCTGTGCATCTAAAGAGTTTCTTTGAGCAGAACGATGGATGCGCCGATTTCCAAAATAATCGAAGACTAGAAGAATCTGGTCGTAACCAAATCCATGCAACCGCCCAACCTCTTCGATGATTAGTTGAGAGTTTTCGAATCCTTCACGGTTTTCTACTACACGGGAGTGCATTTTGTCAAATGAAATCTGATAACCAGTTTTTTGAGAAGTAGATAGATTTGTTGTAGGAGAACTGATTGCATTCGCTAAATAGGTTCGTACTTGGAATAAAAAGTACTTTGCACTTATTGGTAAAACCTTCGAATTAATTTCCAAGGTTGGCCGAGTATCTGAAGGACGGATTGAATAGATGAGAAGTGCTACTTTATCGATTTTTGGAGTGCTAGGGCTGCTAATAAAAATTGGTAGAGACTTGGATAGAGCAAGAATGGCTCCCTTTCTTTGATATTCGGTACCTTCTTTTCCATTTGAAAACGCACCTTTAGAAGAAGCCTCTTTTTCCACTAGACCTTGCATTCTGATCGGAATATCCCGCATCAATGCTAATTCTACTGTGTGGGCTGCGGCATAAATTGCCGGATCTCCTCCATTTGCGTATTCTTCTGGTTTTTCTTCATCTGGTTTTATTTTCCCTTTAGTTTGTACACGTAACATCCAAGACGAAATTTGCGTCTTTTGTGTTTTTGCAATCTTCTCCAAAAGCACCTGCAAGAACACGTACACCAGCGTTGTAAACGCAACTACACTCGCAGCGCGATAATGTCTTCGTTCCAGTTCTGGGCGATTTTTAATCTCTCTTTTCCATTTTAATTGATCTGGATCATATGTAATATCTATTCCAGCTCCTACTCCTTTAAGAATGAAATCTAAGTTAGGTGTTCGCTTCTTGTCGTTAGCAAAATAGGGTCTCCAAATCACGTTAGTCATCGGCCCTGAAAAAATGCGCGTTGCTTGTAAAGTGTCTTCTTCTGAATAAGCAACTAATTTCCTTTCTTTCATGGTCGTAATCACACAAATTGAAAAAAGTGAATCATGGGCTTCATTCAGTTTTTTAGTGATTCTAATGTGGTTAAACCATCCAGAATTCTTTGCCATCCCAGAGTCCGCGTCTACTAAAGGGTTTTTTGGTTTACTTCCTTTCCGTTCTATTTCTGCGGAATTTACGATTCCCTTTTGTACCACGATGTAGAGATTTTCAACATTTCGTTTAATGTTAAGCAGGACTCCAGACATATCTCTCTTAAGTAAGCGAGATAACACATTTCGAAAAGAATTTATCCTTTGATCAAAACCTTTTAATTTTCTTAATAGATCCTCAATCTTTGATTTACCTCCTCTATTGATTTCTTCAATCAAATCTTTTGCACTGGATCGCAAATTTTCTAAAAGAACATCAGGAGAAACCACTAAATAAAGAAACCAAATTTCCATTAGCATTCTGCGCAATCGGTGTGGGGTATACCCCTCTGGCTTCTCCTCTAAAAGTTCCTCTTCGATTTTAGCAATCTTAGACGCGAAAGCAGAGAGTTTTTCACTCCGTGGGTCTCTTCCATTCGTTCTAAACCGATAACTTATTTCTCTGAGTAGACTACCTTCTCTCGATTCGTTTTCAAATAACTGAGCACTAGCTTCTGACCAAACGGGTAAACATCGGTAAAATAATGATTTTACTAATTCGTCCCCAACAGAAAAATCTGCTTGCGCTCCATACTGCCATGATAAATTAAAATGAAGAGTATCTTCTATTGAAGCAGGTCCATACCACCTAGATAACTGAATGGTTTTTGATACATACTCTCGAAAATCTTTGTCTATTCCTTTTGCTCCTTTTAGTTTTTCGGCAAGGCTTCCCATGATAGAAAAACTGACTTCCAAGCGAACACGTGACAGTACTTCATCTTTCAAAAACTGAAAAAATCTTGTTATTTGGCTGTCTTGCCGTTCATTATCTTGATGTAAAGTCTGTACAAGTTTTTCTTTCTCAATGTCGTCAAATTCTTCATCTGCTTCTGATTGTACTGCGATAATACCTTCTGATAGTTTACTCAACCAATTTTCTGCTTGCACTTCTTCTACTGCAGAAAAAAGCTTAGCCAAAGGAACCCCTTCTTCAGAAAAACCCATTCTCGTAATTTTTACGGGACTCGGTTTTGTAAAGTCGCTCGCACTCGTTTCTTGAAATAGACGTTGGAATGTACTTTTTGAATCTAAAGTGACTAATGCACTTAGATCTACTTCAGTGCGATCAATTTCTTCTGAGATCAGCTGTTTTAATTTATTCGTTTCATCAGAGATTTTGGCGATATTATCCTCAAAAATTCGCCCACCCATCCTAACCGTCAAATTTTTAGGAGGTAAATCTTCCAAATCTCGTAAAAAACCTCCTTTTTCGAGCGAAAATGCTTCGTGCATTTCTGGGTTGACTATAAATCGTTGTAAAACGCTGTAGGTATTTAGAGAAATTCTACTTCCATCAAATGAAATGGATGGCCAAGCATCAGATTTCATTCGATGGACATCAGGAGTTGGAAAAATTTCCACCAATAATTCAAGCAATTTTGGGAGGTCAACGGATGGGGTTACCCCGCGTGCCAAAATTAAAGCACCTTCTTGAGAAGAAATCTGGCTCACCGAATACACTCCAATTACAACAATCCCACCACTTCCTGTGCAAACTTCTCACCACGATCTACGTAATTCTGAAACATATCAAAACTGGCACAGGCTGGAGATAACAAAACGCAGTCCCCTGGTTTTGCCCACTGTTGAGCGGAACGAACTGCTTCTCGGAGACTAGATACTTCTACAACAGGCACCACATCTTCCAAAGCGGCACGAATCTGCGGAGCATCGACTCCCATTAAAACGACTACTCGCGTTTTTTCTTGAAGCACCTTTTGAAGGGGTCGAAAATCTTGACCTTTCCCTTGACCTCCTGCAATGAGGACAAGAGGCCCCTCTAATCCCGTGCAAGCAGCTTCCGTTGCCCCCACGTTCGTTCCTTTGGAGTCATTGTACCAGGCTACCCCATCAATTTCGGCAATAAATTCACACCGGTGGGGTAATCCGGGAAATTCCCGCAACGTTTGTAGGCAAGATTCTACGGGCAATCCCACGGATTCTGCTAAAGCCAACGCTGCGAGTGCATTGGCCAAATTATGGCGACCAGGGATGCGTACTTCTGCAGTGGGCAATAGCAGGTTTTCACCTTGAGAGATCCATTCTTCCTCGTTGGCTCCAATACTGATCCCATAATCGTTTGGGCCTACGGGTGCAGATAAAGAAAATTGTCTAATGGGTCGATTAGGTGTTTTCATGCTTAGAACGATTGGATCATCCGCGTTCAGCACCATCCAGCCCTGACCTTGGTACACACGTGATTTGATAGTTGCATATCGATCTATGTTGCCATGGCGGTCTAAGTGGTCAGGGGTAACGTTTAATACCACTGCTGCATGAGCATCCAAGGTAAATGTGGTTTCCAGTTGAAAACTAGAAAGTTCAAGAACGTAAAGATCTGCCTTTGGGTCTAAAAGATCCAATGCAGGTACTCCTAGATTCCCGCCAACCACCACGTGAAGACCCGCTTGGCGCGCCATTTCGCCCACTAGAGTAGTGACTGTACTCTTTCCATTAGAGCCCGTAATCGCAATGACCGGTGCTTTGACATGGTGTGCAAAAAGCTCAATATCTCCAATGACAGGAACACCACGAGCAATCACCGATTCAATTAAAGGTTCGGAGAGTGAAACACCGGGACTCACTACCAATCGATCTGCCTGATCGAAAACTTCTTGAGAAAAAGGTGCAAAAGGCACCTCCGGACACTCTTCGCGTAATTGATCCAATCCGGGAGGATTCGGACGAGTGTCTACCACCACCAATGAGGTTTTATATTGCGTAAGAAATCGGACACACGACAACCCCGTAGTGCCTAATCCCACCACTAATGTATAAGAGGAAGCCATACAAATCTCAACGAATCTTCAGAGTAGCCAACCCGATTAGAACCAAAATAACGGTGATGATCCAAAAACGCACAATCACCCGAGGTTCTGGCCATCCTTTTAATTCAAAATGGTGGTGGATTGGTGCCATTCGGAAAATCCGTTGACCAGTGAGCTTAAAGGAAACTACTTGCAACATGACTGAAACCGTTTCCATGACAAAGACACCACCCATGATAAAAAGAACCAACTCTTGACGAATGACCACTGCTAAAATACCTAATGCCGCGCCAAGAGAAAGTGCGCCAACATCCCCCATAAAGATTTGAGCAGGATAGGCATTGAACCACAGAAATCCTAGTCCTGAACCTACTAGGGCACCACAAAATACAGTCACTTCTCCTACTCCAGGAATGTGAGGAACGCCTAAGTAATTTGCAAAATTAGCATGCCCTGCAACATAGGCAAAAATTGCCAGAGCACCTCCTACCATTACTGTTGGTAGAATAGCAAGACCATCTAAGCCATCCGTTAGGTTGACTGCATTACTTGAACCAACAATCACAAAAAGCGTTAATGGGATATAAAAAAAACCTAAAGAAATCACAAAACTCTTAAAAATAGGGACTACTAACTGAGTTTCTGCAGGCACGGTAGCCGTCATGTATAGAAAAGCAGCAGCACTTGTGCCCGCAATCATTTGCCAAGAAAACTTTGCACGTGCCGACAACCCTTTGGATTCCTTTTTAATCAACTTTTTATAATCATCTAGCCAACCGATCGCGCCAAAAGCAAGCGTGACCCCAAGCACTACCCAAACATAATGATTTCTTAAATCTGCCCATATCAGTGTCGAAGCAAAAATCGAAACGAGAATGAGAGCCCCCCCCATGGTCGGAGTGCCTGCTTTGGAGAGATGACTTTGGGGGCCATCATTTCGCACATGTTGTCCAATCTGATGAAAGGACAATCGGCGGATCACTTCAGGGCCTATCAATAAGGAAATGACTAATGCAGTCAGTGCCCCAAGAATAGAGCGCAGGGTCAGGTATTGAAAAACACGAAAGGCACCAAAAAACTGTTCTAAAAATTCACTCAGTGGCAAAAACACAAAACCTTCCCCCTTGTTTTAAGACAATATTCAGGACAATAGCTGCACTACGCGCTCCATGCCTGCACTTCGCGAACCTTTTACCAAAATGGTTACTCTCGAATGCAACTTTGGCTCTAGGACTGCGACAACAGAAGCAACCTCTGCACAGTGAAGAGCTCCTTCTCCAAAAGCAGCTACCGCCTCTTGACTCAATTTTCCGCAAGCCACCAAACGGTCAATACCCGATTGTTTAGCAAACTCTCCAATTTCGGCGTGCAGGAGAGGTGCATTTGGCCCAAGCTCGCCCATGTCCCCTAATACCAAGTAGCGTTCCCCTGGCGATTTTGCCAACACTTCTATTGCAGCGCGTAGTGAGGCTGGATTCGCATTGTAGGTATCATCGATGATGCGAACCCCATGGCGTCCGGGATAGGAACGTAATCTACCTGAAACTGCAGTCACAGAGGCTAGACCTGTGGAGATAGGCCCTAATGATAGCTCAGCTGCAAGAGCAACAGTAGCCGCTGCCAGTGCATTGAGCACGTTATGCCGCCCTGGCAAAGAGATCCGCACTTCTTCTGTGCCCAAAGGGCTATGCAAGGTAAATGCTGTTCCGTCATCTGTTCGTAAATCCGTGGCACGAACTAAAGCAGAAGCAGTCATCCCAAAATCAAGAGTGGTATGTTCCGAGGTCATTGCCCGCCACAGAGGAGCCTGTGGATCATCCGCATTGATGACCGCTATCCCTCCTTTGGATAGACCCTGGTAGATTTCACCTTTTGCCCGTGCGACTCCTTCCACGGATCCAAAACCTTCCAAATGTGCAGGCCCAGCATTATTGACCAGGGCTACCGTCGGTTTTGCCAATGCAGTAAGGTACGCGATTTCACCTGGATGGTTAGCTCCTAACTCAATCACAGCCGCTTGGTGCACACTAGGCATCAATCGCAATAAAGTGAGGGGAGTGCCAATGTCATTGTTAAGATTGCCCATAGTACTGAGAGTTTTCCATTTCTGGGCAAAGATTGCTCGGGTCATTTCTTTGACGGTAGTTTTGCCGTTGCTTCCAGTAATGGCCACTAAAGGGCCTACAAAACGAGTACGCCAAGCTGTTGCCAACTGTCCTAGAGCCAATCTTGTATCTTTTACGACTATTTGAGGAAATGGTATTTTGACTTCCCGACTGACCAATGCTGCCACGGCTCCGGCTTTCTTTGCCTCGGCGACAAACGCATGACCATCAAAGCGATCCCCTACCAAGGCTACGTAAAGTGCACCCGAAGGCATTTTCCGGGTGTCATTACTGACCCCAAAAAATGAGACATCTTGTCCGAGTCGCTTTCCCTGCAGAAGACTAGCAGCTTCTGACAGAGGCATCCGAATCCCTTCCGCTTGGATTGACTTCTCGTTAGGTTGAGTCATGGCGCGTTCTCAAGCAGTTTCAAAACATTTTGAACTTCTATTCGGTCACTGAAGGGATAACAGGTTTTGCCAATTTGTTGACAATTTTCGTGCCCTTTCCCTGCAAGTAAAACAATATCATCTGGTTTGGCAGTCAAAATAGCATGTCGAATCGCCTCTGCGCGACCCGGTATTACCGAAACTCTTTTCGGAAAACTCATACCAGAAAGAATATTTTCTAGGATAGTCGTAGGATTCTCATTGCGCGGATTGTCATGAGTCAAGACTACCTGATCTGCAAAACGCTCCGCAGTCGTGCCCATAGCAGCTCGTTTTCCCTTGTCCCGTTCTCCTCCACATCCAAAAACACACCAAAGTTGTCCTGTTGCATGCTCGCGCAGTGTCGTTAAGGCTTGTTCTAAAGCATCTGGAGTATGAGCAAAGTCCACTACAACCTTGGGTGTGTGGTTTCCTCCCCCAAATAACTCCATTCGGCCAGGGGGGGCTCCTGCTTTGGAAAGTCCATCCAATGCTTTTTCCAAAGGGATTTTTAACGTTAAAAGAGCCGAAAGAGCAGCCAACAGGTTATAAGCATTGAATCTTCCCAACAATGGACTATTCAATATGCCCGAACCCACTGGCGTTTGCACTTCCATGTGCAATCCTTGTCCAGAAAAACGCAAATTGCTGGCAAAAATATCTGTCCCCACGGGAGATAACCCATACCGAATGGGTCGAACCCCGGAGGGTAAATCCCTTACAAGTACTTCTCCAAACGAATCTTCTACGTTGATGATAGCGTGCTGTAGGTTTGGGAAATGAAATAATCTCTTTTTTGCCAAACCATAGGCTTGCATGTCCCCATGGTAGTCAAGGTGATCCCGGGTGAGGTTAGTGAAGATCGCCGAATGGAATTGGGTACCTTCCACGCGACCCTGGTCCAACGCGTGGGAAGAGACTTCCATAGCGACGAACCGCATTTTACAGTTGGCAAAACCTGCAAACAGACTTTGTAGCGAAATGGCATCTGGAGTCGTGTGAGTTGCGGGAGCGAGCTCCCCGAGTCGGCCTGTGCCGAGGGTTCCTGCCACTGCACAGGCATGCCCCGTCCCTTCGAGGGCTTGTGCCACAAGATGGGTGATAGTTGTTTTTCCATTGGTACCAGTTACCCCCACGATAGTGAGGTGATGAGAAGGATGTTGATAAAAACGAGAAGCAATTTGTCCAATTTGAAACCGATTGACAACGCTTTCTTCCAATACTGCCACGGCACCTTTTGAGAGTGCTTCGTCGATAAACTTTGCCCCATTGGTTTTTTGGCCAGAAAAGGCAAAAAATAAATCCCCAGGGCGTACTTTTCGGCTGTCCAGTGACAAACCACTAACCACTTGGTCTGGTGGATCAGAGACAATCCCCTCGAGCAGGGTACACAGGGAAATGCTCAAGGAGCTTCTTCCTTTTCGTCGCTGAGTGCCATGACCTGTTGTCCCAAAGAAGGCAAATCATCTGGAACAATGTCCATTAGCCTCAACGCACCATTCATGACCGCGGAAAAAGCTGGTGCTGCCACTTCTCCTCCGTAGTAGGCACCTTGCGTGGGTTCGTCAACCACCGTTGCCATGACCAATCGTGGATTAGTCGTGGGTACCATGCCAACAAACAAGGACAAGTATTTTCGGTCTTGGTAGCCTCCTGGGCCTGCCTTTCGAGCGGTTCCAGTCTTGCCACCTACTCGATAGCCTGCCACTCGGGCTTTGGTTGCCGTACCTCCTGGGCCGACCACGAGCTCCATGATGTCACGCATCTGCTTAACTATTTTTGGTTGGATAACTTGTGTTCCTGATACTTGACCCTCTTGGGCTAGAAAGGTCACCGGTCGCGAAATCCCGTCTCCGAGCATCGCGTAAGCACGGGTTAACTGCAAAGTAGTTACCGAGATGCCATATCCAAAAGACATAGTAGCCTGTTCAATAGGTTTCCAATGTTTGTAGTTAGCAACATAACCACCTACTTCTCCAGGAAACGTACTGCCCGTGAGCTTTCCAAAACCTACTCGAGAGAACATGCTCCAAAGTTGTTCTGGTTGGAGAGTTAGTGCAATTTTGGTAGCACCTACGTTGCTTGATTTTTGAATAACCCGCGCCACGTCGATCAAACCACAGGGATGTACATCCGTGATGGTCTTCGAACCCACCTGAAACGTGCCTGGTCGAGTGTCAATCGGAGTTTCTGGTTTATAACGACCGGTTTCTAAGGCAGCGGCCACAGTAAATACCTTCATGGTAGAGCCTGGTTCGAAGGTATCCGTGATGGCGCGATTGCGGAAGCGTTTTGGATCTCTTGCCGGTGCATTGGGGTTAAAGCTCGGCTGACTGACCATGGCAAGTACTTCACCAGTCTTAATATCTAACACCACTGCGGTGCCGGCTTTGGCCTTGAATTTTTCAACTTGTTCTTGAAGGGCACGATAGGCAAGGTATTGGACACGCCGATCAATCGAGAGCCGCACATCCTTTCCTGGCCGAGGTTCACTCACTTGCTCGACCGTTTCAACCGTTCTCCCAAGGCGATCTTTTAACACACGACGAGAACCCGAAATCCCTTGCAAGGTTTTCTCCATGCCTCGCTCAATCCCTTCTTGACCAACATCGTCTACGTCAGTGAATCCCAAAATCTGCCCAGTGACCTCTCCGCTCGGGTAAAAACGTCGGTACTCACGTTGCAAAGCCACACCGGGCAGTCCAAGGTCTTTGATGGAACGAGCTAAATCTGGGTGAATGCGGCGCGCTAAATACATGAATTCTTTTTCTTTGCGCTCCTCGACCATGTGTTTCAGTTCAAGAGTAGAAATACCTAGGAGCTGGGCTAACTCAGGGAAACGAGAAGTAACCGTCAACAGTTCTTGGGGGTTAGCCCACACTGAATCCACGGGCGCGCTGACTGCTAAAGGTTCACCAAATCGATCGGTGATGGTGCCACGGTGCGCAGGAATGGGTACCGTTCGCACGGCCCTGGCTTCTCCTTGACCTCGCAAAAAATCCCGATCTAGCACTTGCAACCATATGCCACGCGCCACCAATGCAAGCGCAGCCGTAGCCAATATCCCGAGCAACACCGCTCGGCGTGTCTTGGGAGAATATCCACTGTCCGAAGGAGCTAAGAAATGTTCAAAAGTAGGAAGAACCTGCTGCATGGCATGAAACCGTCTTTAGGGAGTGATGACTACGATTTTTTCTTGAGGAGGAAGCAACATCTCGAGTTGGTTATGTGCCACTCGTTCCACGCGGGGATGGGTAGCCCAAGTGCCCTCTTCGATTTGAAGTTTTCCCCACTCAATTTGTAAGTTATCTCGTGCAACCTGCAATTTCTGAAGGTCGTTGTATAACTTCCTACTGACATGCCGGGCATACACTACTTCCATGGCAGAACCGGCCACCGCAATCACCAACGAAACTCCAATGAAAAATTTTGAAAGTACCATTTATCTCTCCAACTTTTCGGCCACGCGCAAAATGGCACTTCTGGCGCGTGGATTCTTTTCGATTTCCTCAGCACTAGGTTTCTGTTTCTTGCCAACCTCTTGCAGTCGCGGAAAAAAAGGAACCATCGGAAGGTACTTCGTGGTCGGTTCCCCTTTTGCCTCGTGGCGCATGAAACGTTTCACGATGCGGTCTTCCAAAGAATGGAAACTGATAACCACTAAACGTCCTCCCGGTGCCAATGCTTCCACCGCTTGAGGGAGCACTGTTTCTAGTTCTGCTAATTCTTGGTTGATAAAGATCCGAATCGCTTGGAAGGTTCGGGTAGCCGGATGCCGTTCCCTCTCCCAACGCGGGTTGGCTTTGGCCACCAGAGCAGACAAGGTACCCGTGGTTAGAAGAGGTTCTTTAGATCGCTCAGTGACAATGGCTCTTGCAATGCGTTTGGCGTAACGCTCTTCTCCAAACTCGTATAAAACCTCTACGATCTCTTGTTCTGGAGCGCGCGCCAGCCATTCCGAAGCACTTTCCCCAGAGGTTGGATCCATTCTCATGTCCAACGGGCCTGATCTTGAAAATGAAAAACCACGAGCGGAGTCTTCTACCTGAGGCGAGGAGATACCAAGGTCTAATAGGATGCCATCCACCCGACCTGACCAGCCCCGTTTCGCCACTTGTTCGGAGAGGCTTGAAAAAGCAACCTGCTCAAACTCAAAAAAATCCTCTTGGGCAAAATGTTCACGAACAAACTTTGCAGCCTCTGGATCTCGATCCAAAGCCAATAGCTGTCCTGGTCGCTTAAGACAGATCTCTTTGCTGTGACCACCTCGCCCAAAGGTGGCGTCTAGGTAAAGACCCCCGGGACGCACACGCAACCCTGTCATTGCTTCTGACAACAGCACTGGACAGTGTTCCGTAGGATCTATGTTCTTTTGTAAATTGGAATGCAAGCGAAACCACCTCCTCTACTCACTATGAAAGGTTTGGCTTGGCTTGTCAAGGGTTGTAAAAATTTAATAAGTCTTTAATTTACAATGAGTTGTAAAATCTTTCGTAGGTAAGTACTTAAGATTTGAAAATAAACGGATTTTCATAATAAAATGAATGAGTTACAAAGTGTACTTCAGACTTGAGTACATCACTTGAATACGCATTGACAAGGGGAGAGTTTTTAGAACCTCGGTTTATAAAACTCCCCGCAGGGACGGGGTGGTGGTTTTTAGGTCAAAGGAGACCACCCCACTCCTGCGGAGCACCCCTCCTCAACGAGGAGGGGAGTTATAAAATAAACTGATGCTTTGAAAAGGAGTTTTGGCTTTAAACTCCCCTCCTTAGTTAAGGAGGGGTGCCTCGAAGAGGCGGGGTGGTTGCTGTTCGAGACCATCGGAGAACAAAAATCTAGTGATTCTATCGGCATGAGTACATCACTTGAGTACGAACCAAAAATACTTGCAATCTTAAAAACACCGGCGCAGAATCCAATTCTGTAAACCCTAAACAAGGAAACCTCATGTTATCCAAAAAATACTGTTTTACTGCTGCCATTTTAGGTTTTGCCTCCGCAGCCCAAGCGGATTCTGCCAAACTCGTCAACCCTGCCAACAATCATGCTTATCAACGGTTTGATACCTCTCTAAATTGGACAGCTGCCAAAGACGCTTGTGCTGGTTTAGGAGGCTATTTAGCTACGATTACTAGCCAAGCAGAACAAGACTGGGTTATAGCTAATCTAAATCCAGCAGGCGTTAACACATGGCTAGGTGGAAGTGACGCCGCGCAAGAAGGAACTTGGACTTGGGTCACTGGAGAACCTTGGAACTATTCAAATTGGAATACTGGGGAACCAAATAATGCAGGATACGGAGGAGGAGAAAATTATTTACATATAGTTGCTGGAACTGGAGGCCACTGGAATGATGTAAGTGAAAACAACCCAGGTATCACATCATACCACTGCGAATGGAACGCCCCTTCCTCAACAGCCTCAGAATACCTAAACGTCACAGCCATCCCGGATGTAAATGGCGATGGAAAGAATGACAATGTTACGTTGTCCGTCAAGAGCAACAATTTTTACATACGCACTTTTGATGGAGCCAACTGGAAACCACTGAAATCGGTGACACTGGGTTCTACTGCAAAGATTAAGAAGCCTAGCGGATTTACTGTGGTAGATGACGTGAATGGCAACCAGTACAAAGAGGTTGCACTGTTCTTTACCAAAGAAGACGGCATTCACATGTTGCAATTACGGGATAGTTCGACGCTTGCCATGGTGAAAAACATCACTTTGGATAGTTCTCTTGCACCGATTGACCCAATTTCACTGACCGTGGAAGAGGATGCTAATGCCAATGGATCTCGAGAGATTGGGATCCTGTTTGGTCGGGAGGATGGCACCAGCGCGTTTAGTTTGTTGGATGGTTTGACCTTCAAGATGGTTAAGACTACAAAGATGCCGAAGTAGGGGAATAACCTCACCTCCCGGTCCCTCCTTACAAGGGTATCTTTTTTTGAAATTAGGAGTTACGCAGTTGAATTTACAAGTTATTGATTTTGTTCGTTTTTTGTTTTTTGACAAAAAGTAAAAAGTTCATAAGAATCAATGACTTGTATTTCCAA
>CAUYTX010000300.1:0-1765 GCA_963575665.1 Gammaproteobacteria bacterium
CAATTTGCCCAGACTTTAATCTATAATAAGTCTCAAGCGCGGCATTAATAACAGAAAGATGAACATCTGATAATTTAACAGTATTCATGTCTTTCACTTTAGGTGCGGCGGGAATTGATTTTTTGTTGTTTGTTTTTTTATTCACGGCTTAGGCTCCTTAAATTGCATATATATTCCCCACGCAGCATCAAGTTTATTAGTGATACCCTCCAAAGTTTCATCCAGTCGCTTAATACGATCTTGCGCTTGTTTTAATTCTTTTTCAAGCATATATGCTTTATTTTCTGCAAATGCTTCGTTGGCTATAGCGGTATTTAACTCAATCTCTAGCTGGCGAGCAAAGCCCACATCCACCATTTCAAGTGATTCAGGCGGCTCCGAATCATAACTAAGATACTCAGCGTCATCTGTCCTCGGCGTGTCGCTGATTTTCATTTTATTTTCTTCAGAATCCATTTTGATTCACAATCTTCGCTCCAAAACCCAGCAAAGTCAAGGAAAAATGCCAATAACCTTCGCGGTCATTTAAATAATAAATTTCTGTCGGGAAACTCATTTTAAATCCTGAATAGTATTGATCAGTCCATTCATTAAACGCATCGATTTTACCTAAGCTTGGAAAATGCAGTTCAATAAATAAAAATTTAAAATTCTTTTCGTCGTTTATTATGTTTATTTTCATGTCAGTATAAATAGTATACTATCCACGCCCAAAAACCAATAGGAAGTCCCACAAAAACAAAAGTAATTAACCCCAGCATTATCTTTTGGGGTGTTGTGTATTTTTTAGTATTTGATTTCATAACGTAGCGTCACACGCTTCGGATTGCAAATGGTTATTGTTTTAATATTAATTTAGGAGAAGGGCAAAATTTAAGAAATGGGCAATCTGTGGCCCATGCGTCACAAGTTAAACACTCACCATTATGATCAAAGCTCTTAGGTTTATGACAAGGCCACTCATTCAAGTTACCAAGAACTTCGATAGTCATCAACCTCCAATAATCCCATTGATAACCTCTTTCATTATTCCAATCTACAGGCAGTATTTCTTCTTTAAAGCCAGCGGGGCCAAAATCAAATATGCCACGAATAACGTCGCCTTCGTAAATGGGTTTGCCGTACTTATCTTTCATTCCAGTATACTGTTGGACTGGATGTTCTGGATTATCTAAGTATCTATCAGAATGATCAAAATTATTAAGATCAAAATACACCAATTCACTAAACTCTGGTATATATACTCGGTATTTTAGTTCTCTCATATTGTTTTTAATAGTTCTTTGTTTTCAAAGATGTTGCCGACAACTTTCATAATATTATAATCAGCCGCTGGGCCTTCAAAGGTTGGTACAAAGAACCAATTGGGTTTTATAGTTTTTAATTTATAGTAACGGTCCCAATATATTTCATACAATCCACAATGATTACCTTTGACATCTTTGGCTTTATCATTTGCTGCTGTATGTAGTTCAACTATGTCGCCGCAATAAATTTCTTTGCCGTCTTTGTCTTTTAATCCTGTATATTCTTGCGGCTCACTTACGCCGCCAGCGATACCTTGAGGCACACCTTCGTACACATCAAAGTAAATAAAATACTTAGAAACAAAAGAATAGATTCTGAATTTATATTCGCGGCTCATATTAAATACTCTGGATTTTCAAATATATTACCTATTATTTCATAACTCTCTCTTGTATCGCCCCATTCATCAAGAGAAGGGCTGCTAAGTTTATCATCGTTAGGTATATCGTCCATCATT
>CAUYTX010000301.1:0-1748 GCA_963575665.1 Gammaproteobacteria bacterium
AATCAAATAAATACAGTGAGTTAGCCTTTTTTCTTACGTCGAACTCAGGTTAAAAAGGGTGACATCACCTTAGCCAGCATCATAAGACTTAAGAATTCTATGCGAAAATCTTGGCCAGAATTAATTGATCCATTTCGCTTGGCAGACCAAGAACGGGAAATTCGTGGTACCTACCCATTAGCCAAGTTAGATCGTCTGATTCCATCCCTTCATAGTCCAGAAGGAGAAGTGGTTTTTGCTCTTCATTTTGGGCGGGACTTGGAAAGTAAGCCAGTCATCCACGGTCAAGTTACCACAAAACTCTCTCTAATTTGTCAGCGTTGCCTAACGCCAATGTGGTTCCTAATAGACTGTCCTGTTTTTCTTGGCATCGTTCAAAGTATGTCAGAAGCAGACCGATTGCCAGAGGAAGCAGAGCCGCTTTTGGTTACTGAAACACTGGTTTCTATCCAGGAATTGATTGAAGATGAACTAATTCTAGCGTTGCCGATCGTTGCTACCCATGAAATGGAAGAATGCCCAGCGCGCGAAACCCTTGAAGGAATTACACCTAATTTTGGTGAAGTGTCACTGAATTAACAAGATCTCCTGCTTTCCACGGTGGCTCTGGGAGTTTTGAAAGAGTGTGTAATGATTGAATGAAAGAATTTCTCGAAATAGATTCTGCTCCCAAACTCTTGAGGTGTTCTGTTGGGACTTGACAATCAATTAGACCAAATTCCCAAGCACGTAATTGGTGTACTAAATGCGCAAAGGCTACTTTAGAGGCATCCGTCTGCCTAGAAAACATCGATTCTCCACAAAAGATACGCCCTAAAGAAACCCCGTAAAGGCCACCTACGAGATCGTCACCCTGCCAAGTTTCTACGGAATGGGCTACACCAGCTTTGTGTAGGGCAACGTAAGCACGTAACATTTCGGAAGTAATCCACGTGCCGTATGCACCCGCTCGCGGTCCTGCGCAAGCTTCTATGACCGTAGGGAATGCGGTATCAATCGAAACCCGGTATCCTCTATTTCGCATGCTTTGGCGCAAACTTCGAGATATCTTCAGGCGTTCTGGATACAAAACGAAACGGGGATCTGGTGACCACCACAAAATGGGTTGATAATCACTATACCAAGGAAAGATTCCTTGTCGGTAGGCCGATATCAAGCGTCCCACAGTTAAGGAACCACCAGCAGCTAATAACCCGTTGGGTTTTCTTTGCGCTGCTGTTACTTTTGGAAAAGGAGTATTTACGCTCGTAAGCCAAAGAATATTAGGCATCCTGAACCCTTTGAAAATTCTCGAAAGTTGACTTCACCCCCTGACCCTCACAAGGGTATCTTTTTTCTTTTTACGAAGTCCCCATCATCGCTTTGCAGTAAATTTGACAGGTAACAATCTTCAAAAAACATAGCACTAGAGCGTTTTTCGATTAAGTGGACGATGGTAATATAGTAGGAATTGAACTGATAGGTAGGGTAAGATGGCAAGATCGTATTCACAGAATTTAAGGGAAAGAGTCTAACAATGCTATCAGGTCAAACTGACCATTTCCAAATAATCAGAAGGACTCAGTGATACCCGCAAATCTAAATTTTGTAGCTCACTGTTTTATTTGAAATTTAAAAAAAAGATACCCTTGTAAGCTGACCCCCTCTCCCTAAAGGGCGAAGAGCACGGGGTGAGCTTGCCTTTCAGTGCACATTTGGAGTCCGATCCGAGTGCGCAGTCGATCGTCATCCATGACGCTCTCTCTACG
>CAUYTX010000302.1:0-1741 GCA_963575665.1 Gammaproteobacteria bacterium
CCCTCCTACTATTTCAGAAAGATATTTTGTTACCTATGCTTGTTTAGCAATCCCTCAATTCTCCCTTAGGTACAGTGTACCGAAAACCGGTGGTACAATGTCACCATTCGAAAGGTAGTGGATACCAAATAGGCACCCAGAAAACCATGCAGAATCCACCAGAGTCACAGATTGAACGACGTCTCCATCGCTTAGAAGCACACCTAGAGCAAGAAAATCCTGTTTTGCTCGACGTGGTCAAGAGTTTTCGTGCGCTAGATAAGATTGCTCGCGGAACTGGTTTTATGCACCACGAGGAGTCTTATGCCAGCTACGTACCGTGGTGGCCTATTGTAACCATTCTAGGTACCTACTCTTCTGGCAAATCTACCTTCATTAACGACTATCTTGGGTTAAAACTGCAGTTAACAGGCAACCAAGCGGTTGACGACAAATTTACGGTCATTTCGTATAGTGCCGAAGATACCGTTCGCATCTTGCCCGGGTTAGCCTTAGATGCGGACTTGCGATTTCCTTTTTACAAGATTAGTCGTGAGATCGAGTCGGTAGCCACCGGTGAAGGCAGGAGAATCGATTCTTATCTTCAGCTTAAAACCTGCCCTTCTCGGCAAGTCAAGGGTATGATTCTGATCGACTCTCCGGGGTTTGATGCTGATGAGCAACGCACCGCGGTTTTGAGGATCACAAAGCACATCATTGGGCTATCTGACTTGGTGTTGGTCTTTTTTGATGCTCGACACCCTGAAATGGGAACCATGCAGGACACGTTGCGCCACCTAGTGGGAGAAGCAATCCACCGGAATGATTCCAACAAATTTTTGTATGTCTTAAATCAAATTGATACCACAGCCCGAGAAGACAATGCTGAGGATGTTGTAGCCTCTTGGCAACGCGCTTTAGCCTCTAAAGGTTTGACTGCAGGACGTTTCTATCGAATCTACAGCCGTTCCACCTTTACTCCGATTGAGAACCCAAATGTTCGTGCTCGGTACGAAGCCAAGCGCGATTTAGACTTAGCAGACATTGAGCGTCGTATTCATCAAGTTAGCGTGGAAAGGTCTTACCGCATTGTTGGCGCCTTAGAACGCTCACTGGTCGAAATGGAAGACGCGGTGATCCCAAGACTTCGGGAAATGATCCAAAATTGGCGAAATCTTGTTTTGACTTCAGAGGCGATCTTAGCAGGAGCTGCATTCCTCACCATTTTGTACTTTGGAGTAACCATTACTGATCTACAATCCATGTGGGAAAAGATCCGCGCAAATACTCCTGTTTTCTGGGGAACTACCGCTTTTTTGGCTATAAGTCTCGGTTGGATTCATTTCAACGTTCGTAAATTTGCTGCTTTCCTAGTAACCACGTGGGCACGTCGGCAATTACACCACGAGGAACGCCTAGAGAATTATTTAGCTGCTTTTGCAAAGAGCACTGGGTTTTTCCGAAGTATTTTCTTCACCGAACCTGCCGGTTGGAATGCTAAAGCTCGGCACACTTTGTACGACATCATGGGGCATGCGGGTGGGTATGTACAAAGGCTTAATGACCTTTTTACTAACCCTTCTGGGACTAATGAGGAAACTGAAATCAAACCAACGGAACTCGACAGGGAAGTCGAGTGACCCCGCCGATTTAAGCTATGGTGGAGCGGGTGACCAGCATTATCGGTCACAGAGGAATCGGCTCTAAGAGTGCGATTCGTTCCTAGCGAAATGTTTGGTAAAACAAGCACATAACCTAGGGT
>CAUYTX010000303.1:0-1736 GCA_963575665.1 Gammaproteobacteria bacterium
GGCGAGACCGAGACCGCCATCACTTCGGCTGCTACCGTTGGACAGCGAGACTTCAAGCCTCACCGCGTCACGGTTAGAACCTCAGCTTCCCGACTTCTGATCGACCAGTCGGTTATCAACGTTGAGCAATGGCTTGGCGAAGAGCTCGACTATGCGGTGAGAATTAAGGAAGAAGATGCGGCGATGCAAGGTAACGGCGTTGGTCAGTGGCTTGGCATCTTCACTGCATCCACTGATGGCATCCCGACATCTCGAGACGTAGTTTCGGTTGGTGCGGCGATTGCGGCTGACGACATTATCAACACGATCATGAACGTCAAAGCAACGGTGCGAAACCGAGGAAGCTGGGTTGGTTCACGCCAATTCGTTCAACTCGTTATGAAGCTCAAGGACAGTGCGAACCAGTACATCTTCACGGAGTCTGCTGGCATCGGTAACGTGCTCGCAGTTGGTACACCAATGACACTCAAGGGGCGACCTTTGTATGAGTCAGAAAGTGCTCCAACAGCATTGACCACTGGTACTTATGCGGCCGTGTTCGGAGACTTCAACTTCTACCGAATCTATGACTTCATGAACCTCTCGGTACAAGTGCTTGACCAAGACCCATACGCCTCCAACGGCGAGTACGGCTATGTCATGCACAAGTTCTCTGACGGTGCTCCAGTCCTTGAAGAAGCGTTCTCACGCTTGAGGGTTCTCTAATGGCTACTTTTAACGAATACCAAATAATCACGATGTTCCCCGATGCCACTGCGGCAACTACCAAGACCCTTGCGGCTGGTACGACTGCGGTGAACTCGGCAAGCATCGACCTTCTGGCAGATAGCGATGTTAACATCGTCATTGACCTTGGAGCCATCACCGCCACTGGCGTTGGTTCGTTCCAACTTCAGCGGTCAGACAACAACTCAACTTGGGCAAACATTGTAGGAGCTGTATACAGCTTTACAGACGCGGACACCAACAAAACGGTTACCATCGCTCTCTCCGAGTTGACAAACCGATATATCAGAGTTGTCACTACAAGAACGGTTGCCAACACCGCCATTAGTGGCATGAAGGCTTACGCTTCGCCACGAAACGTACCAGTGACCCAAGTTACCACCGCTAACCAGAACGCCGCTGTAGTGGTTGTAGCTGGTTCCTACCTCTAAGACGAATGGCATACATCACCTCAACTGACCTTGGAACCTACCTTTTAGCGAAGGGCTTTGTTACCACCGCACTCTCTGGTGCTGACCAAACAAGGCTCTTAAACACCGCTATAGGTGAGTGGGAGAAGTTGGTTGGGGTGACGCCATTCCAAGCCGTCTCTTCGTTGAAAGTGTTTGACGTTCGAGACATTCAAGCAGACCGGAGGGGTTACATTCTTGACCTCTCCGTTCCCTTGTCAGCCGCTCCCACTCTTGTAAAGTCTGGAGTAATGACGGGCTATGCGGGACAGACCTTGAACCAGTACGATGACTGGCTTCTACCCGATTATACCGCCCCGTACAATCAACTCATTTTCAGAACCAAGCCCTCATTTAGGCTTGAAATCACCGCACCTTGGGGCTATATGTCCTCGGCAAACATTGGCGATTTAGTCAACGATGCTATCTTTGCATTGGCATCCGCAAGAGTGGTAGAAGAACAAGCGGGAGCACAAGGGAACCAAACTAAGATCAAGACCGGACTGGTAGAAGTCACCCTCGACGACCCAGTGCCACTTCTCAGAAAGCGAGCAATGGAAA
>CAUYTX010000304.1:0-1735 GCA_963575665.1 Gammaproteobacteria bacterium
AAAGAAAACATAACTGATACAATAACTTACATTATTTCTTACGTCGAACTCAGGTCTCCTTAGTAAAGGAGGGGTGCCCTGCAAGGGCGGGGTGGTAGTTTTAAGGTCAAAAGAGACCACCCCACTCCTGCGGAGTACCCCTCCTTATCAAGGAGGGGAGTTTCAATAAACCCAAGAGCCAAAAAATTCTCTCCAACAAAAATTCTAGGCATTTTTCAACTATCTCTGTAGAATTACTTTAGCAATCCCTCAAAGAAAAATAACATGTCCTCCCTCTCCCAACTCCTCAAAATCTGCCAAAATACCTCCATTTCCCCACGAGAACAAGGCACCTATTTCGAAAATATCATCCTTTGTTATCTCAAAAACGAACCCGTTTATCGAGAATTATACAGTGAGGTTTGGACGTTTGCGGAATGGCCCGGGAATCCCAATAAACGTGATATTGGCATTGATTTAGTCGCCAAAACCCGTGGCACCAAAGAATACCATGCCATCCAATGTAAATTCTACGATCCTAATTACAAAATTCAAAGAAGTGATATCGATAGTTTCTTTACCGCCTCGGGTCAAAGACCCTTTTCTCACCGAATCCTAGTTTCCACTTCTAGTCTTTGGAGTGAACACGCCGAAAATGCCCTCTGGAATCAACAGCCTCCCATTACCAAAATAGATCTTCAAGATTTAGAAAATAGCCAAATCGATTGGAATCAGTATCAACCCCGCCAAAAAGCAATTCTAAAACCTAGAAAACAATTACGACGTCACCAGCATGATGCCTTAAATGCCGTGGTTCAAGGTTTCCAAAAGGTAGATCGTGGCAAACTTATCATGGCCTGTGGGACTGGAAAAACGCTAACCAGTCTAAAAATTGCAGAGACCCTTTCCGGAAAAGGAAATCTTGTTTTATTTCTCGTGCCGAGTCTTGCTTTGCTTTCCCAAAGCCTTTCCGAATGGACGCAAGAAAGTGAAACTCCATTAAATTGTTTTGCCGTTTGTTCGGACAGTGATACTGGTAAGAAAAAATCTTCTGAAGATGCCTTTCAAATCCTAACTCATGAATTGCGTTACCCCGCCACTACCAACGCTAAAAGATTGGCCGAAGAACTCCAAAAACGCCACGACGCCTCTCACATGAGCGTTGTTTTCTCTACGTATCATTCTATTCAAGTGATTCACGAGGCTCAAAAAGAATTTGATCTCCCCAGTTTTTCTTTAATCGTTTGTGACGAGGCACACCGCACCACTGGTTTTACTTTCGAAAACGACGAGGAAAGCCATTTCGTTCAAGTCCATAACAATGATTTCGTTTCGGCGGCCAAAAGACTTTACATGACCGCCACCCCTAGAATTCATCCCAACACGGCAAAAATCAAGGCCGAAAAAGAAAGTATTGCCCTTTGTTCCATGGATAATCTCGCTTTGTTTGGTCCAGAATTATATGTTCTTAATTTCTCAGAGGCCGTCAAGAAAAAATTGCTCGTCGATTACAAAGTAATCGTTTTATCTATTGAAGAAGCCCACGTCAGTCGTCGCCTTCAGGAATTGTTAAAAGACGAAAACAATCAAATCAAAGTAGATGACACTGCCAAAATTATTGGCTGCTGGAAAGCCCTTTCTAAACAAGGCCTTACCCACTCTTTGCCTGGCGAAGATCCCTTCATGAAACGCGCCGTGGCCTTTTGCCAAGTCATTGAAATCCCCAAAAAATCAAAAGTCCACAAAGTCAGTTCCA
>CAUYTX010000305.1:0-1725 GCA_963575665.1 Gammaproteobacteria bacterium
CCTGAGTTCGACGTAAGAAATAATGTAAGTTATTGTATCAGTTATGTTTTATTATTTTCTTACTAAAAAACTCTAGCATTATGCTGACCTACACAACACCTATTCACAAGCTTAGGCCTCTAAAATGTTTGGGACACCCTTCCGCTTTTTTGAATAGCTAAACGTTTATGAAAAGCTGCATTATCCACTACAATCACACAACTGCTAGATAACTGAGGTAATAAGTCTTGCGTACTATTGTTTCTCCTAGTTTCTTCCGTTCTTCTGTTTCTTCTTGAAAAGTTCTTCGTGCCTCGTCGTCGCTTTGCAGTAAATTTGACAGGTAACAATCTTCAAAAAACATAGCACCAACAATGCTATCAGGTCAAACTAACCATTCTCCAAATAATCAGGAGGACCCAGTGATACTCGCAAATCTAAATTTTGTAACTCACTGTTTTATTTGAAATTTAAAAAAAGATACCCTCGTAAGGAGGAGGTTAGGGGGTGAGGTCGCCTTTTTATCAGTATGCGCGAAAAACCCCGTCCTTCAGGGCGGGGATGGATAGCGCTGTTTGTATTTGACTTTAGTTTGAAATCTAGTACCATTAGCATTCGAAGGGCGGGACACGCCCGGTTAGCCCGTGGAGAGAAGGTGCAGTCAGGCCTCTCTGTGAAGCAGGAACCCACCGAAGAGACTACACAGTTCAGCATGTAGATCCGTAGGAATCCCCGTCCTCTAGGGCGGAGAGGATGTCAAGAAGATTTCTGGAGTGTCAGAAGAAGATTTGTAGCTTGATTGCAAAGAGAGAATGACATGACCACCACAGCAGTCCTCCCGATTCAAGCCATGCCCTATCGCCGAATCATGCGCGATGGGCTTTGGGATAATAATGGCGTATTCAGCATGCTTTTAGGCATGTGTCCCACCATGGCCATGACTACGAGTGCTACCAATGGTTTTGGCATGGGCGTGGCTACCGCAGTAGTCATGGCAGCTTCTAATTTGTTGGTAGCACTGTTTCGCGGTTATATCACCCAAGAAGTACGCATCCCTGTCTATATTTTAGTGGTTGCTTCGATGGTGACCCTTGTAGACCTTTCCATGAATGCTTGGATGCACGAATTATACAAAGTGCTCGGGTTGTTCATTCCCCTGATCGTTTCAAATTGTTTACCGCTAGCCCGCTTAGAGGCTTTTGCAGCTAAAGAGCGTGTCTTGCCTTCTCTGGTGGACGGTCTGTTCATGGGCATTGGGTTTACACTGGCTTTGACGGGCATTGGTGCCGTTCGGGAAGTCTTCGGTTCTGGAACCCTATTTGCGGATGCTTCTCTTTTGCTTGGGCCAAGTTTCCAATTCATGGAAATGAGAATTTTACCTGCAGACATGGGCGTCTTGATGATGGTTTTGCCTCCAGGAGGTTTTTTGGTCACTGGCCTCTTGGTGGTGGTCAAACGAATGTTTGATCTCCGCGCAGGGAAGGCTATTCAGATGGGCGGTGCTCACAGTGTTTGATGAGAGCCCAAATTACAGGGAGAGTGTTACTCTTTCCATCCTGCACAAAGTTTTTTCGAGAGAATGGTATTGTTAAATGAGTATAGGAATGAAAAGTAAATTATGAAAAACTCTTCTGAGAAATTAAAGGGTAATGGTGTCTCATTATGAGCGTTTCTTGCAAATCATGTGGCTTAACTGATTGTACCAAGAACGGTATTGTTCAACGAAAACAACGATATAAATGTAAA
>CAUYTX010000306.1:0-1679 GCA_963575665.1 Gammaproteobacteria bacterium
AAAGCTGCTAATGATTTTAAGAAAATAGAATTTATTAAGGGTAAACTTGATATTGAAAAAACTGTTAAAGGGTACGAAGTTCTTGCTGGCACTAAAGATACACAAATGATATTAAAACAAAAGGCAGACTTCCAAAAAGCTGAACGTTCTTTTTTAAATATTCGTCCTGAACTAACACGTGCAGCGGAAGTAAGAAGAAATACTACTAAAGATAAAAACGGTAAAACAGAATATGATAGGCTATCTGATACAGATAAAGCTTTAATAGATAAACGTTATAATGAATATTTTAATTTTTATGATCAATTGCAAGATAGATATCCGTACGCTACAGTAGGTGTTCCTAATAGACCAGATGCAATGTCGCTTCTAAGACTTGCAAAATCATAAGGAATAGACTGAGCCTAACATGGCGATCATAGACGAATTACGTGCTAAAAGTCCCGAAAAATATGGGACAATGACTAACAGAGAATTAGCCGACCATATCTATAGTAATTACTACGCTACCGAAATGCCTAGAGAAACTTTTTATAAGCAACTAGGTGTAGATATACCTAAATCAAGTTGGGCAGAAATAGTAGCTAGAGATATACCGCTAGCTATTGGACAAGGTTTAGTAACTACTTATGAGGCACCTAAAGAACTTTTAGGGCTTACTCCATTCACAAAAGGTAAAATACCTAAAGCAATTGAATCTGCTGAACAAGCTGTATTTGGTGGCACATCTGGCGATTTACAACAATATCTAGAGTCCTTAAAATCAGAAGGTCAACAGTTCGTATCTGAAGAAGCTCAAAATATTCCTTCAACAGGCAATGTCTTACGTGATGCTGCTGGGCAGCTAATATATGCTGGACAAAACCTACAACAAATACCACAAATAATAGCCCAATCCCTACCATCTACATTTGAAGGCGGTTTTGCTGGTAAAGGTATTCAATCTGTTGGTAAACGTTTTGGTAAAGAAATATCAGATATTGGTGCTGCTGCATCGGGTGAAGGTTTACAAGCTGCTGGTCTTGGTGCTGGAGCAATACGTCAACAAACAGAAGGTAAAGAATTATCAGGTGGACAACAAGCTATAGCTGCGGTTAGTGGTTATATGACTAATAAACTAGGTAGAGTAGGTAATAGAGCCGCTCAATATCTAGGTGTTGATGATATGGATGTATTAGCAGTTAGATTAGGACGAGGTAATTTAGCAGAAGCTACGGATGCTGCAGCTTTAAAAGCACAAAGTAAATTACTAGCTGGGTTAAAATCAGCGCTTAGTGAATCAGTGTTTGAAGAACTCCCACAATCTGCACAAGAACAAATATCACAAAATATAGCTCTTGGTAAACCTTGGGATGAAGGTGTTGCAGAACAAATGGCAGGGGGTATAATTGGTGGTGCAGGTGCTGGTTTTGGTTTTGGTGCATATAATCAATATAAATTAAATAAATTAGCTTTAGGTGATGTGCCACCACCTACATATCCAGGAGCAGAACCGGCTGGTATATATATAGAAGTACCAAAAAATGATAAAAAACAAAATGCTAAAACACGAAAAGAAATTATAGACTCAGCAGAAAACGAATAAACAAAAAAATCATTAGAAGAACTTATAGGGGGGGGAGGCAAACCAAGTGGAACTCAACAGACAACAGCTGGAACTAGCAATGAAGTATCTGGAG
>CAUYTX010000307.1:0-1646 GCA_963575665.1 Gammaproteobacteria bacterium
TTTTGCCAAGTCATTGAAATCCCCAAAAAATCAAAAGTCCACAAAGTCAGTTCCAAACACATTGCCAATATCTTTCAACAGGTTGTCGACGCCTATCGAAAAACAGAAACTAATTCAGAAAATAGCCTCCTTTGCGAAGCCAATCATGTCGACGGCCACATGAATGCCTCCCAAAAACAAGAAAAGATTCAATGGCTCAAAGAAACTCCTACGGATCCAGAAAATACTTGCCGAATCCTCAGCAATGTCCGTTGTTTATCCGAAGGTGTGGATGTTCCGGCCTTAGATGCCGTTTTGTTTTTGACCCCGCGCAATTCCCAAGTGGATGTCGTGCAATCCGTCGGCAGGGTCATGCGAAATGCCCCGGGAAAACAACTTGGTTATGTCGTTTTGCCCGTCGTGATTCCCGCCGGAATGGAACCCCACGAAGCCTTACAAGACAATAAAACTTATTCCGTAGTCTGGCAAGTGTTGCAAGCCTTGCGTTCTCATGATGACCATTTTGACGCCATGGTCAATAAATTAGAATTGACCGGCCAAGTTCCTTCCAAAATGGAAGTTATCTCTGTTACCGACCGAATCTCTAAACCAAGAGACTCTAATTCTCGACCCGGAAAAGGCACGGATCTTATTGGCAGGTCTGCTCCTTCTTCTGATTCTCCTAAAGGAGCCTCCCAAAGTGAGATCCAATTCGAAATTGGTGAAATAGAACGTGCTATTTGTGCCAAAATTGTTCAAAAATGCGGCAATCGACACCATTGGGAAGAGTGGGCCAATGACATTGCCAAAATCGCCCAAACCCACATGGATCGAATTAAAACGATCCTAGAAAACCCCAATCACTTCCTAGAAAGAATGTATTTTGGTGACCTCGTTTCTGAAATCCGAAGAGACTTGAATGAGAGCGTTTCCGAAGAGGAAATCATCGAAATGCTCGCACAACACCTCATTACCAAACCAGTCTTTGATGCCCTTTTCGAAAACTATCGTTTTACCCAACACAATCCAATGTCTGTGGCCATGCAACAGGTCTTGGACAAATTGCATGAGCACCACTTAGAAAAAGAAACGGATACCCTCCAAAGTTTCTACGAAAGCGTTCGTTTCCGCGCCTCCGGCATTGACAACCAAGAGGGCAAACAACGAATCATCATTGAACTCTACGAAAAGTTTTTCAAAAATGCTTTTCCCAAAATGACCGAACGGCTCGGCATTGTCTACACCCCCGTTGAGGTCGTCGATTTTATTCTCCAAAGTGTCAATCATCTTCTAAAAACGGAATTCGGCAAAACCCTCGGCAGCCCCGGCGTTCACATTCTTGATCCCTTCACTGGTACCGGCACTTTCATTGTGAGGCTCTTGCAAAGTGGCCTCATTACCCTCGAGCAATTATCTCAAAAATATAAAAACGAAATCCACGCCAATGAAATTGTTCTTTTGGCCTATTATTTAGCCGCCATCAATATTGAATCCACGTATCATGCCCTCGTGGGAGGCAATTATTCTCCTTTTCCCGGCATTCTTTTTACGGATACTTTTCAACTCCAAAAACAAAAAGACCTCGTCAGTTCTCTTTTGGAAAAAAACCACGCGCGCCTCGAAAAACAAGAATCCTCTATTATTCGAGTCATCGTTGGCAACCCTCC
>CAUYTX010000308.1:0-1636 GCA_963575665.1 Gammaproteobacteria bacterium
TGGTAACCAAATTACTAACATAACACACATAGGTATTAATATTAATGGTCTCATAATTTTAAATTTTAATAAATATTCAGCTACGTGTACTACTTTTTTAATCATTAGATTACAAATAATTTATTTTTTGCTCTTGTTACAGCAGTATACAATAGCTTATTTCTTTCTTTTTTGTCTTGTACACGTTTGATATCACAATTAATTACAATGGCATTGTCAAATGTACTACCTTGTGATTTATGTACTGTTAATGCGTAATTATACTTAACATCAGCATACTTACCCAATAGGTTAAAATATTTAACCCATGCGTTTCTTCTCAACATGGGAGAAGCGTTACTTGCTTTATCTTTTAAGATTTTTAATTCTTTTTGAAAATCTGATTCTGATTTTTCTGCAAGTAATTTGATTGTTTGTGTTTTACCATTACATAAAACCTTAACCGCATAATAAGAAAACTTATAAGCGGTTGTTTCAGTTTTCATTTCGTATGAAAGTACTTCAAACTCATCATTGTTATTTAATAGTATTCTTTTTCTACTATCAGTAATTGGTTTGTTACAAACCATTTTTTCACCAATATTTAATAAACCACATTTTTCACCATAAATCATTCCCCTGATTTTATCATTGTAATAATCTACTGCTCTATTTGTCCATGCCAATACCTTAACAAAATTAGGATTTTTATTGAAGTTTTCAGATTTGAAGTATTTTTCCAATAAAGGCATTTCAGTATTTATCTTTAAAAAGATAACACCATTATTTTCTTCATCAACCATCGTTTCTTCTTTAATATCTTCATTGGTTCTAATCTTTTGTGCGATTTGAATAATTGGATTACCCCCAGCTTGTCTGATAATTTTGGTAAGATTAAAACTATTTTCTAATTCTTCAGTGAATAATCTAGATTCACCCCCATTTACTGGTGGTATTTGACCTCTATCACCAATGAATAACAATAATATATTATTATACTCAGCACTATCTAATAATTGCTCGTATAATTCATTATCTAGCATTGAAACTTCGTCAACCAATACAATATTAAATTCACCTATTTCACCACCACCGAATTCTGCTTTATATTCTTCTTTACCTTCAGAAGTTATGACTCTTTTCAATCCAAGTAATGAGTGAAGCGTATTAAATTCCACTCTGGAATGCGTTTCACAAATTGATGATAGGTTCTTCAATACCCTTACTGCTTTATTTGTTGGTGCTGTAATGGCTATTCTAACACCTTTGTTTTGATAAAGAATCTCTTCAATTATCTTTGTGACTAAAAAGGTTTTGCCAGTGCCAGAATAACCAGTTAAAAGACTTTGAGAGAAAGTATGCAGTTTGATAGTTGTTATCTTATCAAATATTTCTTTCTGTTCTTCATTCAACATTGAAACATCTGGTTTAACAATACTATTGGTAACCTTTTCAATTCGTTCTTCTTTAATTAATTTTGGTAACACTAAAAATTGTTCATTCATATCTATTTATTTATTTTTCATTAAATTATAATGGTGCATCTCAATAAGCTTTTTAGCTTCATGTTTCAAATACATCACGTGAATCTTCTCAAAAGATTCTTTTATTTTATCCCAATATAAAATGACGATTTGACGACATTTACGTTTTGGGA
>CAUYTX010000309.1:0-1600 GCA_963575665.1 Gammaproteobacteria bacterium
TAGCTACAAAGGTATTGTTCGTGTTTATAATTTTAAACTTTATGTTTACTCCTATGATAGTATTATATTCTTTAGGTATAAGTTTAGCTGACTTTCAAGTATTTACTATTAGTATATATGGAGTATACATAGTAATCTACCTTGTTATACAGATGGTATTTTCATTGTTAAACTCGTATAATATTAGTAAGATACCTAATATTGTTAACGCCGATAACACAACAAAGAAGTATAATGTATTAGTAGTAGGGTACAGGGAAAATCCTTCTTTATTTACAAAATGTTTAGAATCTGTTTATGCGTTAAAAGATGACCCATTACTTAACAATATATATATTGTTATAGATGGAAATAAAGAAGAAGATATGTATATGAAAGATATCTTTACTACTGTATTCCCTAATTCTAACGTTAAACTTCTAGAAGAACTACCGTCCTCAAATAATGAATTAATTCATAATCTTAAACGTGACCTATATAGTAATGGTAAAGTCCATTGTATATTACAGCCACATAAAGGAAAAAGACATGTTTTATACACTGGCTTAAAACTATCTTGTTTAGATAAAGAACAAGTTAAAGGCGTACTATGTAGTGATTCAGATACAATACTTGATATTAATTGTATAACAGAATTAGCAAAATGTCTAGAAAAAGAAGAAGTAGGTGCAGTTACTGGAAACTTAGAGATATATAACCCATACAGCATTATTAGTTATCTAACTTCCTTGAGATATTGGCTAGCTTTTAATCTAGAAAGAGGATATCAGTCTTTTAACGGAGTTGTACTATGTGTATCTGGTCCTCTTGGGATGTATAAAATAGACTGTGTTGATATGTTTATAGAAGAATGGCTCGCACAAGTTTTCCTAGGAAAAGAATGCACATATGGAGATGATAGACATCTTACTAATCAAATTTTAGCTTTAGGAAAAAAAGTTATATATAATCCTAGAGCAATATGTAAAACAGATGCACCAGAAGAATACCTTAGGTTCTTTATACAACAAGTAAGATGGTATAAATCAAGCGCAAGAGAATTTCTCTTTAGTTTAAAGTTTATCCACAAGCAATCTCTATGGATGGTATTAGATCTATTATATCAATTTGTATATGCATTTATAGTGATTATAGCTCTGTTATATATATTATTCGCTGGAACATTCCAACAGTTAATTGTATATATCTATACAATTATTATTTTTAATATGATAAAAGGGGTATATGCGTGTATTTTAGAAAAAGATATAAAATATATTTTATTCTCTATGTACGGATTAGTATACATAACTACATTAGCACCAGCTAAAATCTATTCTATTCTAGATATCAAAGATGTAACATGGGGTACTACTAATAGATTTAAGACACAATCGAAGCTATCTGTAAACTTAAAATATATTATATGCATTGTAGTATGGAATATCTTTGTTGCTAGTGGAGTGTTCTATAATATATATAGAAACTACCACAATATATCACGTGATGAAGTTATAACTATATCATGTGTTTGCGGGATAATATTTATTAAATATGTAGTAATTATCCTACTGCATCGTATTAGTAAACGCAAGTCAAACAAAGAAAATACTTATGTGTT
>CAUYTX010000310.1:0-18982 GCA_963575665.1 Gammaproteobacteria bacterium
TTTACTGCAAAGCGATGATGGGAACTGCGTAAAACGAAAAAAGATACCCTTGTAAACCTGCCAAGGGGGAGTACGCCGAAGGCGGGAGGGAGTCCACAGAACATGGCCTAACCATTTTGCGTTACTCAAGCTATAACAAAACCTGCTTCTACCAATAATTCTTTAGTTACCCCGCCAGAGAGAGAAACCGCACGATCCCCCAACAGGAGACGTTCTAGGTATCGAGCAACGATGTCCACTTCCAAATTGACCTCCTGCCCTGCAGAACGCTCTTGTAAAGTGGTTCCTGCTAAAGTGTGAGGAACTATGTTTAATGCAAAAATACTTCCTTCTACTCGGTTAACTGTCAGACTTACGCCATCTACACAAATCGAACCCTTTTCGGCAATGTATCGAGCTAAGGAACTCGGAGCTGCAATCGAGAATTGAATCGAACGACCTTCAGTACTTTTCCTTAAGATTTTGCCCACACCGTCTACATGGCCGCTGACTAAGTGCCCTCCGAGACGAGTATTTAGGGTCAAAGCTTTCTCTAGGTTTACTTGAGTTCCTCTCCGAAAATGTCGAAACGCGGTTCGAGAGAGTGTTTCTTGAGAGACATCTGCCAAAAATCCGTTGCCATGTAACCCTATGACGGTGAGGCAAACACCACTGACAGCGATGCTATCTCCCAGTGCCACATCGCGCCAATCTAAATTGAGAGAGTGAATCTGTATTCGTGCGTCCCCTCCTTTAGGTTCTAGGGAAGCGACTTCACCGATGGCTTGAATAATACCTGTAAACATTGGGGAAAATCCGAGTAATTTCGTGATAGAATAAGGGTCTACTTAGACACAATCAACTGTTGTAGACCGTTTTGGAGAGGTATCCCCTGAATTCTTTAACAACTTCTCCCCTTCAGGGCATTCGAATACTGGTCGCAGAAGATAATCCAGTCAATCAGAAGCTGATGCGAGCTATCTTAGGCCAGCTAAACTGCGTAGTCACCGTAGTGCCCAATGGTCTTGTTGCCTTGGAAGAAGCGACCAAAGGAGTGTTTGATGTCATCCTAATGGATTGTCAAATGCCCGTTATGGATGGTTATCAAGCTGCTCAACGCCTTCGCTCTGACAAAGTAGAGACACCGATCATCGCCATCACAGCTCACGCCATGGCTGGAGAGCGTGAAAAATGCCTATCAGTGGGTATTAATGAATATCTGACTAAACCTATTAATTTTGAAGAGTTAAAAGCTGCCTTACTGCGCTGGACTCAACCTGTGCGAGGAACGGAGAAAATCTCAGAAACCAAGCTCAGTACCCCAACTTCTTCTAGTGCGCTCAAAACGCTAAATTTCACTACCTTTGAACGAATACGAATCTTAGGCGAAAGTAGCAACGAAAAGGATTTACCAGATATTCTCATTGGGGTTTACCTAGAAAGTGCTAGTTGTCTCGTAGAAGAATTACAGGACGCCAGTCGCAAGGGAAATACAGAAGTATTATTGCGCACAGCACATAGTCTTAAGTCTAGTAGTGGTAGCCTAGGTGCGGAAAGACTAGCCGCTTTGTGTGCCGTTGTGGAAGCTGGTGCTCGACTTGGAGACCCAACTACTGCTGTGACCGTCGAATCCATTGCGAGGGAATGGTGTGAAGTTAGTACACAACTGGCAGGAATACAGGGTACGTCTGCGCATTATGAAACCCCTCCCACGCTGGCATTAGATGCCCCGCTTGTTTTAATCGTAGATGACGATCCGAATCTACGCCTCCTTAGCAGAAGAGTATTGACACATGCTGGCATGCGGGTTACTGAAGTTGAAAACGGTACCCAAGCTTTGACACTGTTGCAAAAAACGGTTCCAGATCTTGTCGTCCTCGATGTGGTCATGCCTGGCATAGATGGGTTTGAAACTTGTGTAGCTTTGCGAAAACTGCCCGGGGGTAAAAGGGTTCCTGTGCTCATGTTGACTGGTGTGGATGATGCCACCGCGGTCGAACGTGCCTACCAAGTAGGTGCCACGGATTTTCTCCCCAAACATGACCATTGGGCATTGCTAGCGCATCGGGCTCGCTACCTACTGCGAAGTGGAAAAATACTAGAGGCCTTGCACGAAAGTGAAGAAAGACTTCGCACCCTCTCGGTAGCTATTGAACAAAGTCCTACTGCAATTTTGATTACGGATTGCACAGGAAAAGTTGAATACGTTAATCCTAGCTTTTGTCAAATGACTGGCTACTCCCAAAGGGAAATTTTAGGTCAAAGCACTCGTTTATTAAAATCTGGAGAGACCATACCCGCACTGTACCATGACTTGTGGGACAACATCTTAGGAGGCAAAGTGTGGCGTGGGGAAATGAAAAACCGACGAAAAGATGGAAACCCTTATTGGATTTCCCTTTTAATCTCCCCAATCTATGCTCTTAACAAATCTGAAGGGATTACTCATTTTTTATCTATTCAAGAAGATATTACAGACAAACGAAATCAAGAAGAACGCATTCGGTCTTTATCCTATTTTGATACATTGACTGGATTACCTAATCGGAGATTATTTCGCGAACGGCTAGAACAGGTGATTTTGGAAGTCAAAACAAATGGTCAGTCACTGGTTTTGCTCCACTTCGGCCTAGATCACTTCAAACGGATAAACGACACATTAGGCCCCCAGGCAGGAGATCTGCTTTTACAGCATGTCGCTGCTCGGTTCGTCGGTTTACTACGCAAAACTCCTAATCTCGTACGTTTCGATGAAGAAGGTTCCTTAGCAGTGGCTCGAGTAGGTGGGGATGAGTTCAGCATCATGTTGTTAGGGTCTAACCCAGGAGAGTCTGTAGATTTCGTCGTTCATCGATTGTTGAAAAGAATCTCGTATCCTTTCGAAATAGATAAGCATGAGATTGTTCTCAGTCTTAGCATAGGGATCGCATTCTATCCATTAGATGGTGAAAATTCTGATGCGTTGCTAAAAAGTGCAGACATTGCCCTATACAACGCAAAAGAGGGAGGAAAGAACACTTATCGTTTTTATTCTCACACCATGAATGAAGCTGGCATGCGGAGAATGCAACTTGAGGAAAAACTCCGTCGAGCATTAGAGCGTCGAGAACTATTTGTTTACTACCAGCCACAATTAGATCTCCGCACTGGACGTGTGACAGGATGTGAAGCCCTGATTCGTTGGATACACCCAGAAATGGGCATGGTCTCACCAGTAGAATTCATTCCGATCGCCGAAGAAAACGGTTTAATTGGTCCGATTGGGGCTTGGGTGCTAAAGGAAGCGTGCCAAACGGCTACCACTTGGCCTGCCCCATTGCGTGTAGCTGTTAACCTTTCAGCTCGCCAATTCCGTCACCAAGAACTTCGGGAAACAATTACACGTGCATTAGAATCTAGTGGTCTCTCTCAAGATCGTTTAGAACTGGAAATCACGGAAAGTGTCATCATGCAGGACGCAGCCGCTACTATACGTCTTCTCCAAGAACTGAACGCACAAGGTCTACATCTCGCTGTTGATGATTTTGGAACAGGGTACTCTTCTCTAAGTTACTTGAAGGCTTTTCCAATCGATACGCTAAAAATAGATCGCTCGTTCGTGATGGATGTTGCTACTAGCAAAGAAAGCGCACATATTGTGACCGCTATCATTGCCATGGGACATGGTTTAGGACTCAAAATAGTAGCAGAGGGGGTAGAAGATGAGCCTCAGATGCAATTTTTACGAGAGCAAGGCTGCGATTTTGTCCAAGGGTACCTGTTTAGTCGGCCTTTGCCACCCAATGCACTGTTAGAATTTTTTGAGCAAAACAATGTTTGAAGGACGATGGATTGTAGTAGAAGGCATTGACGGTGTAGGAAAGAGCACTTTGGTAAAATACTTACACCGTATCCTTTTGGAGAGAGGAGAGCCGGTATTGGTGACTCGAGAACCGGGTGGTTCACCACTTGGGGAGTTTCTGCGCACTTGGTTCTTAGGGCGTCAAGAAATTTCAATACCTACCGAACTTCTGCTCCTGTTTGCTGCGCGTATAGATCATTTAGAACAAGTGATTTATCCTGCATTGAGAGCGGGAAAATGGGTACTTTGTGATCGATTTATAGATTCCACTTATGCTTATCAGGGAGGGGGACGCGGATTCCCTTCAGAACACATTTCTTGGTTAGAAAAAAATTTTTTGAGTTCTCGGCAACCAGATCGGACTCTGCTGTTAGATTTGCCAGTCGAAGTGGCCTTGGCTCGTGCAAAAAAACGGGGAGTTACAGATCGGTTTGAGCAGGAAAATGTAGCATTTTATGAGCGGGTTCGGTCTGCTTACCTTGCAAGAGCGTCTTTGGCTCCGGAGCGTTATCAAATCGTGGAGGCATCGCAACCATGGGAAGAGGTTTGGGTGACGTCTTTTTTGGATTTTCAGGTGAATTGCTAACATGGCCGTCATCGTTTTGGATCGAGATGGAGTAATCAATTACGATTCCAAAGACTATATTAAGTCTCCGGAAGAGTTTATTTTGATTCCAGGAAGTCTCGAGGCCATTGCTTCTCTTTTTCGAGCTGGACACCAAATCTTTATTGCCACAAACCAATCTGGTTTGGCGCGTGGATTTTTTGATTTACCAACACTTTCAGAAATACACAAAAAGCTAGAACAACCATTAGAGAAATTAGGCGCAAAGTTATCCGGTATTTTCTGTTGTCCACACGGGCCTTGGGAAGATTGTAACTGCAGGAAACCTCGTCCCGGGATGTACCAGGCCATTTCTGGGCTTTGTTCCGTTCCAGCGACAGAAATGTATTGTGTGGGGGATTCTTTGCGAGATATTCAAGCAGCACGCGCAGTAGGTGCAACAGCAGTCTTGGTATTGACTGGAAATGGAAAAAAGGTGTCAGAAAAGGAGATAAAGGGTATCATGATTTTTGACGATTTGTTGGCGTTTTCCAAACACTTTCTCGAATCCAAAAAACTGGCCTAGGGGTTTTAAAATTATGAATATGAAACTTTCCATTATATTTCCCATGTTGTTTTTAATCACAAGCTGTGCCACACAAAGCTATGGTGATCGAATTGCATTGGATGAATCTGCTCTCGCCAGAATTCACGCAGGAAAGAGCACAGCTACTGATCTTCGACGGCAACTTGGGCAGCCTACTGAAGTAGAATCGATCTCCCCCGGGGAAGAAAACTGGATTTATCGATACATTGAATACACGGGCACTTATTTACCAGTTTTTGGGAAGATTTCCACCGGTGGGGGAGAGGAATCTGTAGTTAAATTCTGCATTCGAGATAATCAAGTAGATCGGATAGAAAGGTCACACACGAAGCGTACTGCAGGTTTTTAGATGGTTCTACACTCATGATGCATTGTTTTCGGCCTCCCATTATGGATTTAGCCATGACAGAATTTTTAGATTCTTTCCGACGTTTTACGAATGCACTAGAAGCCCCGGGAAATGAAGTTCCTGCCGTCGGTGTGCATTTCTTTCGTCATGGCGAAGAGCTCCCAAAAGAAGTATTGGCTTATGCTCCGAGTGAACTCACACTGACGAGCTGCCAAGCCGCTAAACAGGCGGGCTTAGGGGATCCAGTATTATTAACGTTGGAAAACATAGGGTGTGTGGCCGCTGCTATTAGTTTTGGTCTTGTGGATCAAAATCAAAGTCATCCATTACAAGGAGCACGCATATACACGGATTTGATGCGTCAACAATCCACAAAGAATTTCCAACCGCCTACCCCAGAAGATTTTACTAGTGGAAAAGTATATGCCTGCAAGAGTGCAGGATATCCTGATTTTTGCTTATTCGGCACGCAAGATACTGGAAGATTTAAAAATCAGGAAATCGCACGAAATGCAGTTTTGGAAATGACAGCAATTCAACCTGCTGTCACGCAGGGAGTTTTTTTATATCCTCCCGACTTTACTGATTTTTCAATGACTCCAGAGGTCGTTGTATTAAGCGTTCGTCCGGTGGAATTGACAAGAATAGTACAAGCTTATCAATATTGTACTGGAAAAAGAATTGAAGCTAGTATGGGAGGATTGCGCGCAGTTAATTCTGATTTGATCGTCCGACCATACCTGACACAGAAGATTAATGTTTCTCCTTATTGTCTTGGCGCACGTCTCATTGGCCGATATGAAGCAGACCGTTTAGGAATAGGAATTCCTTATTCTCTTTGGACGACTTTAGTAGTAGGCATGGAAGAATCTAAAGGGGGTTTCCCTTTTTCCAAATACCCAGGTGCAGTAGACACCGATGATGGATAATTTGACCCGGGCCACGATTCATTATATGGCCCGTCGTACTCACACAAAACTTTTGGATGCTCATTGGCGTGTGCTTGAGTATGCGGTAGGTTATTATGTGTGCCACCGGGTGGGGCCACTTTATCGAAATATTGAGCGTCATACTGGAATTGCCCGGGAAGCATTAGATCGGCTTTTTCCTCATGGTTTACAATCGGTTTATGGATGGGTAGGAATTCCTATTCAATCTACTGATTTGCCTTGCAGGCCAGTTGCCAGTGTTCAAGCTGAGGAGTATCGCGAAATATTTTTTGACCATAATGCGACCACGTATCTTCGAAATGAAGTTCAACACGCGCTGCATGAGTTTATTAGCAATCAAAATAGTTTTGCTAATCCAAGCAGTAGCAGTGATTCTGCAAAAAAAATTCACAGGTTAATAGAAGTTTCTCGGACACGCATCGCAAAATGTTTAGAAGTGTATCCGGATGAAATCATTTTCACGGGAAGTGGTTCAGAAGCTATTAACTTAGCGATTAAGGGAACAGCACTTTTGCATTGGTCAAAACCAGGACATTTAATTACTAGTGTAATAGAACATAGTGCGGTGCTCGAAACAGTTCGTTTTTTAGAAGGATTCGGATTTTCTGCTACTTATTTAGAAGTAAATCGGGAGGGAATCGTCGAAGCAGGTACTGTAGAAAAAGCACTGCGTCCAGATACTCGTTTGGTATCTGTGATGGCTGCCAATAATGAAATTGGTACGATTAATCCTATTGCGGAAATAGGTAAAGTGTGTCAAAACGCAGGGGTACCCTTTTTTGTGGACGCGGTTCAGGCTTTTGGAAAAGTTCCATTGTGTCCTAAAAAATGGGGCATTTCTTTTCTTTCTTTATCAGGGCATAAAATTTACGGACCTAAAGGGATTGGAGCACTCTACGCTGCTGCAGGCCAACCTTTTTTCCCACTTATTCATGGTGGCGAGCAAGAAAACAGAAGGCGGGCGGGCACCGAAAATGTCATAGGAATTTTGGGACTTGGGTTAGCCGCTAAATTTTCGTATCGTGAAATGGCAAGAGAAGCAGATCGACTGCGTCGCTTACGGAATCAATTGTTAGAAGGATTAAGAAAAATAGATCCAGACATCATTGTAAATGGATCCATGACACAGCGATTACCCAATAATCTTAACGTTGGTTTTCCTGGGGTAGACGGTGGTTCTTTATTGCTTAGCTTAAATCAAATTGGTATTTCGGTTTCGGTGGGATCTGCTTGCCATTCCGGAAATTCAGAAACTTCTCACGTAATCCGTGCATTGGGAGTAGATGCAAAGAAATATGGAATTGTCCGATTTAGTTTGGGTTTGCACACTTCCGAAGCAGACCTAGAATATTTGTTTCGTTATCTTCCAGAAATTCTTTCGGAGCTACGTGCGCCTGCGCTCCAGGAAACACCTAACGAGGTGAACCTCCATGGCCGTTGATCGTTCTCTTAAAATTCTCCTCGTCGAAGATTCCAAAGTTGTTCGCAAAATGGCAGCTAAGGCTTTGACGGAATTAGGTTTTCAAAATATCTTACAAGCAGAAGATGGCAACGATGCTATTTCTAAACTGCAAGTAGAGGAGGGAGTTGGGCTCATTATTAGTGATTGGAATATGCCCAACAAGGATGGTTTTGAGCTTTTGCAATGGGTTCGTGCTAATTCAAAATGTGCCAAGATTCCTTTTATCATGGCCACTGCGCGCGGAGAGCGTAAACAGGTCACTGCAGCCACGGAAGCTGGTGTAAGCAATTTTATTACTAAGCCTTTTGGTCCCCCAGAACTCAATGAACTAATCAATGAGACTTTGGGTGGGAAATCAGTGGCACAGGCTGCACCAGGTCAGGAAGTGCGAGTTCCACAAGTCAATTCTGCAGGAAAATTGATTTTGGAAATGGCACACATCCAGATTACAGATCATTTAACTTTAGGAGTACTTAAACATTTAATTGATACTGGAAAAGTTACTCCAGAACATTTTATTATTGAAACAAAGCGTATGCCCAGCTGGAACGCGCTTCAACAGGCTCTCGAAAAAGGAAAGGTAGACGGTGCTTTTGCTTTAGCTCCCATTGCCATGGATCTATTTGGATTCGGGGTGCCGATCAAGTTGGTGATGTTTGCTCACCGAAATGGGAGCATTGCAGTACGCAATTCTAAAGCAAAGAATATGCCTCTCAAAGAGGCCTTTTTAGGAAAAACTTTTTACATTCCGCACGAATTATCAATTCACCACATGTTGGCACATCGATTCCTAAAGGAGTTGGGCTTAAAACCCGGTTTTGCAGGAAGGGGCGAATGTGATGTGTTTTTCGAAGTGGTGCCTCCTATTAAGATGCCAGAATTATTGGCTTCTAATCCAGATGCGTGTGGTTTCCTTGTCGCGGAACCCATGGGTACAAAGGCCATTGCGGAAGGCAGTGCTGATTTATTATTCCTTTCTGGAGAAATGTGGGAGACCCATCCATGTTGCGTAGTGACATTGCGTGAAGAGGTGATTCAGAAATATCCAGAAGCAGTGCAAGAGTTTAGTGATCTATTAGTAGTAGCAGGACGTTTTATCTCAGAAAAAGTGGACGCTGCTGCAGAAGTAGCTGTCCAATTTTTGGATCCAGACGGTACCTTAAAACTCAAGGTACCGATTCTAAAAAATGTTTTGCGTGAAGCACAAGGAATTAAGACCAACGACCTTTTTCCTTCGAAACCTGACCTAGACCGGATTCAACAGTACATGAATCGGGAAATGGGAATGGGAAGCATTATCAATTTGGATTCTTTTGTTGATGAACGGTTTGCTCGTCAATCTTGTAAAGAATTTGTGAGCAAGACCACTGCGATGCATGATCCTGCAGAAGTGGTGGACAGGATCGTTCAAAGACAATCTTCCGGGGTAGTTTCTAAAAGTAACCTTAACATTGAAGGAAGTTATTTGGTCTTTAGCCTTTCCGGACGTGAATACGGAATTGATATTCTTTGGATCAAAGAAATTATTACCATGCCACTTATTCGAAGTTTGCCACATGCGCCTTTTAGCGTTTGTGGCATTATGAATTTCCGTGGCCAGACCATCCCTGTCATCGATCTTCGCGTAAAACTGGGTTTGTACACAAAACCCGCGGATACACTAACTCGCATCATCGTATTGAGTAAACGCGGGGGTGGAAAAGTCATAGGGATGATGGTAGATGCAGTCTCCCGAGTAGTGCCCATTACTTCAGATCATATTGCTGATGCCGGAGCTTATAAACAAAAGCCGCAAACTGACTACATTCTTGCATTTGCCAAAGTGGGTGACGGTGTCAAGATCCTCTTAGATACGGAACGATTGTTCAAGTATTAGCTTCCGTTTTGGTATTTTTAAAACACTCTTAGTGTTTAGTGGGAGGGGGTGGCGTTTTTGGCTCTTCTGAATGAGCATCTTCTTCATCTACTTGGAGAGAAAGAGACGATTCTGGTTTGATGCCTGCTTGTTTCCCCTCTAACTTAAATTTGAGACGCAATTCGTTTCTGGAATCCGAATTGTTTAATGCATCTTCTTCCGTGATCCGACCCTCTCGCACTAAATTGAAAAGTGCTTGGTCAAAAGTTTGCATCCCAAGCTCTACGGATTTGGCCATGGTTTCCTTGAGCGCACCAGTTTCTCCTTTCAAAATGTTATCTGCTACCAAGGGTGAATTGAGGAGAACTTCAATCGCAGCACACCTCCCTCCCGCTTTTTTCTTGACTAAACGCTGTGAAATAAAAGCGCGTAAATTGAGAGAAAGGTCAGTGCGCAATTGATTATGGCGTTCTTCTGGAAAGAAGTTGATGACGCGATCCATGGCCTGGTTGGCATTGTTGGCGTGGAGGGTGGCCATGCAAAGATGACCTGTCTCCGCAAATGCCAATGCGAATTCCATAGTCTCTCGATCGCGAATCTCACCAATTAGAATAACGTTAGGTGCTTGGCGCAATGTGTTTTTGAGGGCCGGAAACCAATCCAACGTATCCCGCCCTACTTCACGATGCGTAATGAGGCAATTCTTGCTAGTGTGTACATACTCTACTGGATCTTCAATGGTAATAATGTGCCCGTAGGAATTCTCATTGATGTAATCGATCAACGCGGCAAGGGTCGTCGATTTTCCAGAACCCGTCCCTCCTACCAAGATGATTAGGCCATTCTTGGCCATAATGACGGATTTATCCTTCAGTATCTTTGGAAGTCCTAAATCCTCGAATTTTGGAATTTTTGTAGTAATGGTTCGTATGACCATGCCTACATATTCCTGTTGAACAAAAACATTAACACGGAATCGACCAATGTCTCTTGGCCAAATAGCAAGGTTGCATTCTTTGTCGCGTTCAAATTCTGTGCGCTGTTTTGGACTCAGTAACGAATAGGCAAACTCTTTGGTGTGCTCTCCAGAAAGTTTTGGCAACGGAACTTCGACTTTCTTGCCATTGACCTCTTTTTCTTGGGTCACTGGAGTCATGATTCCATCAATCTTAACCGAAGGAGGAAAATCAGCAGAAATGAATAAATCGGAAGCCTTTTTTTCGAGCATCCGACGCAAGAGCAGATGCATGTAATTAAGTGCTTGTTCAGGAGTCATAATAAAATGTCGCGCGGGAATTTCTGACTTCAGTCAGGAAAACGCGATTCCTTTAGTTGTATCCGTAACCGTCACTACGGCTGAAAAGTGTGCAGCGTTAAGCATCAACGTCCTGCACGACACCCGTCGGTGTCTGAACGTTAAAACTACAATTTCTACGTGATTATTTTCCTCGTAGACTCCGTCATTCCCCAATGCTTTAAAAGTTGGTGGTCTATCTTCAGGTGATCTAAGATACGTGCTACCACAAAGTCTAACAGATCAGAAATAGAAGTAGGCTTGTGATAAAAACCTGGGGCAGGAGGCAAAATCACCACGCCAAGCCGTGCTAACCGGAGCATATTTTCAAGGTGTATCACAGAAAGTGGAGACTCACGCGGAACTAGCACCAAATGCCGTTTTTCCTTTAAACAAACATCCGCAGCGCGCTCAATTAAATTCTCGGAAACCCCTGAAGCGATGGCAGCTATTGTTCCCATACTGCAGGGACAAATCACCATCGCATCTGGGGGATTTGAACCCGAAGCTAACGGAGAAAACCAATCTTGATGCCCAAAGACACGAAGTTGATCCTGACCTGCATCGTAACGAGCTAACAGGTCTTTGGTAACCTTTTCCGGATCTTCTGAAAAGGAAATATCAAGTTCTTGCTTGAACACTACTCGGGCAGCAGGAGAAATAGTCAAATAAACACGACAACCCGCTTGGATCAAGCATTCTAATAACCGCAGACCGTAGAGAGCACCGGAAGCACCTGTATAAGCAAGCACCACCGTTCGAATTGGGTTAGCAAAACACGACGCTTTGGCCAATGAAATTGTCATTTCGATCTGATTAACTATCAGCATGCGCGAAAAACCCCGTCCTTCAGGGCGGGGATGAATAGCGCGGTTTTAATCTGGGGTCTGCTATTGCTCGATATATCTAAGAGTTACGCAGTTGGAAATACAAGTCATTGATTTTTACGCAAGTTCGCTTTTTCGTCAGAAAAATAAATCAAACAAAATCAAGAACTTGTAAATTCAGCTGCGTAACTCCTAATATCTTCGAATAATAGAAACAGGTGCTCCTCCACAACTACCATACGAATCATTGCTAACAGCTATGACCTAAACTATACTGTGTAAATGAAGCGACGGCAAGCCTACAAATTCCAGATCATGCCGAACGGTGAACAAACGCGACTGATGCGTAAGTTTGCGGGCTCTTGCAGGTTTGTCTATAACGTTGCCTTGCAACTACAAAAAGAGGTAGTCCTGTGAAATGTAGTGAAGTCAAAATTTGATGGATAAATTTTTGTTGTAGTAGTGTATGAAATACCAGATAGCACCTATGTGGTTTTCTATTTTCTTTGAAAAAGAAAGTGTCTTTCTCACTAAGCGAAAAACTCTCTGTCTTAACGTACAATTAAATCTTTCAATTTTATTGGTTTTTCCACTTTCTTTACCTACAGGTAAATGGCGTTTTTCCGGAAATACAGTGTTATACGCTTCCCAAAAATCCGTATAGCAAATAGCACGTTGACGATAACATGCAGGTAAAGAATCCCATAACCCTTTTGCACCTTCTTGACCACGACCTCCGACAAAAACCCCTATGATTTCGCTACTTGATTGGTCCGTCGAATGCGGTTTCACAGAAAACGCAGATGTGGTTGGAGCAATTAACGTTTTAAGGGCGGGACACGCCCGGTTAGCCTGTGGAGAGAAGGAGCAGTTAGGCCTCTCTGTGAAGCGGAACCCACCGAAGAGACTACACAGTTCAGCGTGTAGATCCGTAGGAATCCCCGTCCTTTAGGGCGGGGAGGATGTCAACAGGTTTTCTCCAAAAGCATCCGATACCTTTCAAATAAAAACGCCACCCGATCCTGATCCCCAGTAAATTTTTGCTCAGAATAGGCTTTGTCCACTGCGGCATCCAATTTCCGATGTGCCTTAGCTAAATCCGCAGGCATGCTCACCGGGTCATACAAATTAGCCAACGTGGCACCAGAGTAGTTTTTTCTAACCTCTAATACGGTTTGGGCTGCTCTCTCAATCGCCTCTTTTCCAATTTTCTCTGGCCACGGAAAATTGTTATACACCAATTTAGCTGAATAACGATAGCGACTTTCTAATCTTCCACAAACTACCCGCATCCATGCCATGTGCATTTTTGATTCCAACACCCCAAATTCGTAAAGAGTCGCGTTTGGAATCATTTGATTTGAATCTGTTGATATAACGTAGCTATCTAAAAACCCCATTGGGATATAGGCACGGTTTTCGGAAGAGGTTCTTGGGACGAGGATGTAACTTCCTTCCATTGGCTGTCTATTTTCTGCAAACAAGGTAGGCAGTTCAGCTAATTGTACCGTTTGTTCTCTAGGACTTTGCAAACGAAATTTCCTGACTGCGGCGACTCGCTTCATAACTTCAGGCATGGCCTGTAGTTCTTGAGGCTGAATCCCGACGAGCCAAAGACACCAACGCTCCTTTCCATTGAGAAACTCCTCTGCACCCAATACAGGCCGAATCCATTTTTGGGCTTGGGGTTCTTTTTCAAGCAATTCTGATTTTTCTTCTGGAGAGAGGAGCAAATTTCCACCATCATTTGGCATATTTCCAAACATCATCGGACTTACAGAGCAAAGAGGAGTGGTTCTATTTTGAATGAGGATAGAAGACGCATCGATTAAATAGGGGTTGATTTTTTTAGCAATCCATTCTTTGGGTTCTGCTTTTATGTCCTCATATTCAAAAATACGTTTTTTGTCTATTTCTTGCAATCCAAAACCAATGATTACACAATGTACTGCCGCTTTGCCTCTGGCTTCGCTGCCCCATTGGAAGGTACGGTGTGCAAATTGGATGTTGACTCCCCGTGCTAAAAGATCAGGCCAAAGTGCGCCAACTTGTTCTCCTTGGGTAATGCTGTTGGTAGAAACGAAAGCGGATCGGGTTTTTTGATTGCCAAGCATGTATTCCGTGGCCTTTCGATACCAACAGGTCACGTAATCTAGGATTCTGTAGTGTTTGGCACCCTTAAATACCCACTCCATGTCTTGATTTTGCAAATTAGATCGAAAGGCTTTGCCTACAAAAGGAGGATTGCCAAGAATAAAATCTGCTTTTGGGCAAATTGACTTCCAATCTATTCTCAAGGCATTGCCACGAATGATGGTGGGTGATTTTTTTAGAGGCAACCGAACGAAATAGCTTCCAAACTCTTCTGAAATTTGGAGATTCATTTGATGATCCGTCATCCAAAGGGCTGCCTGGGCAATTTGAGCAGGAAACTCTTCAAATTCAATGCCAAAGAATTGATCTACGTCACATTGGACTTGGAAAGTGCTCACATCTAAAGAATGAGTAGCGGATCTCCCATGCAAAACGCGCAAAATGCCCAATTCTAAAAGACGCAACTCTCGGTAGGCAATAACTAAAAAGTTTCCACAACCGCAAGCAGGATCTAAAAAAGTTAATTCTGAAAGACGTTTTTGAAATTCGTAGAGTTTTTTAGGATTTGATTTTTTAGAGAGAAACTCTGTTTTTAGATCATCCAAAAATAGAGGGCCGATCAATTTTAAGATGTTGGTTTCGGAAGTGTAATGAGCACCGAGTTGGCGTCTGGCTTCTGGATCCATGACGGATTGAAACAAGGAACCAAAAATTGCTGGAGAGATTCGACTCCAATCGAGGGAGGCCGCTTGGAGCAAACGAGCACGCATTTTGGAATCAAAAGCGGCAATAGGCAGTTGTTCTCTAAAAATCTCTCCGTTGATGTAAGGAAAGGTTGCCATTTGTTCATCTAAAATTCTGAGACGTTTCTCATTGGGAGTGTCTAGCACTTGAAAGAGCGTAGAAAGGTGTGCTGCTAAATCGCTTCCATCTTCAGAAGTTCTTTGTTCGATCCAATCGGAAAAAGCGCGTTTTTCAAAAATGCCGGTGTTCTCGGCAAACAAACAAAACACGATGCGAACTAGATAAACCTCTAGGGCATGTCCTGAATAGCCAATGTCTCGCAAAGAATCGTGTAATTGTCCCATTTGATCGCAGGCTTTAATATTGACTGGATCCTGTTGACCAAAAGAGCGGGTTAGGTACCCTGCGAGGAAACCAAAAAGGTGAACATTTTGGTGTAATGCTGAAATGTGGAATTCATTTTGGGTATTCAATTCTAAATCATAGAGCCGAAAACGGGCAAAATCTGAGACTAAAATATAACGAGGAAGATCCCGATCTGGAATCCCTGAAAAATAATCTTTGGCCTGCTGAAAAGCACGGTCTAAATCTTTGCCTCGGGATTTTTGTTCGATCAGTAGGACGCTTTTCCAGAGTAGATCAATATAGCCATCTCTGCCGTCGATTTTTTTGATTCGTTTTTCAAAAGTAGCTACTCGCCTCCTAGAAACCCCAAACACGTTAAAGAAGGCGTCTAAAAAAGATTTTGCTTCGGCGTCTTCGGAAAACTCTGTTCCCCACTCTGTTGAAAACTGGAGGGCTCGTTCTTTAATCTCGTTCCAACTGAGGGGCATTTTGGCTCTGGGAGAAATTTCTCGAATTTAATTTTCTTCTTTTTCTATGCTACCATAAGAGAAGTGTTTTTTTCAAAAGTGAGGATCTCGGAAAACCCTATGAAGCACCCACAACATGAAGAACTGATCCAAGTAGTGCGTGATGCACTGAGCCTTGAATTTAACGGTGAATACTTTTATCAGCAGGTAGCAGAACTCACTCACCACCCAAAGGGAAAACAAGTATTTTTGCAACTTGCCGAACAAGAGCAAGGACACGTAGAAGAAATTGGAAATTTATTTGCACACCTCATTGGGGAGGAGGCGTGGAAACAAGTGTTGGCTGAGACGGCAACCCAACCTCGGTCTTCACCTGTGATTGAACAGTTGGCAGCTGCCGTCTCCGCCCGAGGTCATAGCCAAGTAGCTGATGATACCCAAGCGTTGCGACTCGCCATGGAACTCGAACGGCGCGCCATTCAATTTTTTGAAGGTCTTAAACAGCACACAGACGATTCCGTAATGCTAGATATGATCCACAAAATGGCAGAAGAGGAACGTTTTCACTACGATTTTTTGCAAAGCCAATTAGACAGTGTCCTAAATGTTGGGATCTGGCTGGACTCTACTGAATTTAGGCAGGACGGCAAATTCTAAATGGTTAGCATCCTCCCCGTTCTGAAGGACGGGGGTTCCTGTAGATTGCTGATGTGCTGTGTGGTTCACCATGCTTCACCCCAAAGCCCCAACCCTCAGTCGCAAGCTATTTATCACCTTTCCCAGTCCGGAAGAGGAGTTTTTTCAGAGATTAGAACGAGCTTTGTCAAAAGGGGTAGATCTTATTCAATTAAGGTTGCCTAGTTTTTCAGAAGAAAAGTACGAAATTTGGGCTAAGAAGGTTTTAGCACTCTGTAAAGGATATGGTACACAGATCATCTTAAATGCGGCTCCTGAGCTTGTCCTCCGGTTGGGAGCTAATGGAGTGCATCTTTCTAGCGCGCGCCTCGCTTCTTTATCCTCTCGGCCATTGCCTCCTGAGTACTTAGTATTTGCAGCGTGCCACAATGCCGAAGAACTCGAAAAAGCGCAACACATTGAAGCCGATTTCGTGACACTTTCTCCTGTTTTGCCCACTGCGAGTCACCCCGGAGCACCCACCCTAGGTTGGGTGACTTTTGGAAAGCTCGTCTCTAGTGTCAATATTCCAGTGTATGCCTTGGGGGGAATGACTCCAGATCACCTCTCAAAAGCACTTGCCTTGGGTGCGCAGGGGATTGCCATGCTAAGTGCAGGTTGGGCATGACCAATTCACTAGATTGGGTCTCATTTCTAAAATGGTTCTTTTTGATTCTAGGAGCTGCAGGCAGTTTTTGGCTGAGCGAAGTGACTGCTCCTTCTCTTGAGAAAATAGAAAGATCTGTTCGTCACGAACAAGATTACTTTGCCACCAAATTAGTCGCCAAAATTTTGGACAATGCAGGCCCGCTTCGTTATCGTTTAGAGGCGGATTTTGTTCAACATTTCCCAGATGATGATAGTACTGATCTTACCAATCCGTACTTTGTTTTATTCCGTGAAGGTGTACCCTCTTGGATGGCAAGCGCGAAAAAAGGTCAAGTCAGTGCAAAGGGAGAAACCGTGTGGTTAAGAGATCAAGTACAAATTCGGCGACCACCTGATATGTTGCCTTGGGCAATGGATACTTCTGAATTGCGCCTACATCCAAAAGAACAATTTGCGGAAACCGATCGTGCGCTTGAGATCCGAAGTCAACGACAAACCGTTAATGCAGTAGGCATGAAAGCCTTTTTCTCGGAGAAGCGAGTGGAACTTTTAAGTCAAGTACGGGGCCGCCATGCGCCTCGCTAGTATTGTCATGGGGTTCGCGTTGATCGCTCCGGTTTGGGCTTTGCAGGCAGACCGTCAACAGCCAGTGTACATAGAAGCCGATAGGGCAGACATGGACGACCAAAAAGGCATCAGTGTCTACCGAGGGAATGTCAGCCTTACCCAAGGAACCATGGTACTCAAGTGTGAAATATTGACTGCTTACCACACGCCAGAAAGCCGCGCTCTGCACAGAGTGGTGATCGAGGGTTCCCCTGCTCGGTTTCGCCAAATACCCGCGCAGGATAAAGAAGAAGTAATTGCCACTGCTCCCAAAATGGAATACCTCGTGGATAAACAAATGGTTTATCTCCTAGACAAAGCAGAGGTCACCCAAGGCCGAAATATTTTTCGTGGCAAAAAAATCGAATACAACATCAGCGATAATCAAGTCCACGCCGAAGGCGGAAACACGCCTTCAGAACGGGTACGTGTCACACTTTTCCCTCAAGAAAAGGCAAAACCTACGATTCCCATCCAAAAAACACCTAATTTAGCACCATGAGCACGTTAGCTGCCGAAGGTTTAGCAAAACGTTACCGCACACGGCAGGTCGTGGATGGGGTTTCGTTAAAGGTTGCTAGTGGAGAAGTAGTTGGGTTGTTAGGGCCTAATGGTGCCGGCAAGACTACTTGTTTTTACATGGTCGTTGGATTGGTGGTAGCGGATCGTGGTCGTATCTTGTTGGATGATCTCGACCTTACCACTTTGCCCATGCACGAGCGTGCTCGTCTTGGTGTGGGATATTTGCCTCAAGAACCTTCAGTATTTCGAAAACTAACCGTGGCGGAAAATGTCCTCGCTATCCTAGAAACTCGGAAAGAGCTACCTCACGAAAAACGCAGACAGGTGCTAGAAGATTTATTAGAAGAATTCCACATCAGCCACTTGGCCGAAAGTCTTGGAATGAGCTTATCAGGAGGAGAACGACGTCGACTGGAAATCGCTCGTTCTTTGGCTGCCGACCCTAGGTTTATCTTGTTAGATGAACCATTCGCCGGAGTTGACCCAATTTCGGTGCTCGATATTCAAGGGATTATTCGACATTTACGAGACCGTGGCATTGGAGTTTTGATTACAGATCATAATGTCCGCGAGACACTAGGTATCTGCGGACGTGCCTACATTGTGAGCCAAGGAAAAGTCATCGCTTCCGGAAGTACTGAGGAAATCCTAGACAATCCACAAGTTCGAGAGGTTTACCTCGGACACCAATTCCGTCTCTAGTGAAGTTTTTTCTGATTAGACACAACGGCTATCTTTTGAAGACAACCGTCACATCCACCACAGTCACTACAGTCTGCTCCGCCGTTCATACGATCCAACGCTTGTGTGAGGCTTACAGCACTCCGACGGCAGGCGACGAAAGGCAGGCCGTGTTCTTTTGCCATTTGCTTAAAATTACGGGCTAAATTGTGACTGATAAAATCTGTGAACAACACCATCAACTTAGCTCTGCCGATCGCACCTGTGATCTTACGCTGTGAACCCGGGTTACGGCCTGCAATGTGTAAAGAATCATGATAGCCACGTTCTTTTAAAATTTGTTCGATGTTACCTAAACGATCTGCTCCGACGAGAATAACCATGTCCGTCTCCTGTCCATTGATTGAGCGTTCTAATTCATTAGCAATATACTATGTTATTAGAAGACCAATGTCAACAGGAGTACAGCTGGTTCTTTTGGAGTCCGATCCGAGTGCGCAGTCGAGAATCATCCTTGATTCTCTCTCTACG
>CAUYTX010000311.1:0-1592 GCA_963575665.1 Gammaproteobacteria bacterium
CCCCCCCCCCCCCCCCCCCCCCCCCCCCCCCCCCCCCCCCCCCCCCCCCCCCGCGGGGGGGGGGGGGGGGGGGGGGAGCAAGAAGCGTGCCAACGCTATTGTATTACCATAAGAAAAAAGTGCTGTACTAGTACAGCCCTTATTGTATTACCTTATTCAAGAGTTACAGTGTAACAAGAATTCAATATGTTTTGCATTGCAGTAACTTCATTCAAATCGGTTTGCCAAAGTTTTGCAGTACCGGGAAGATTAATGTCATTGCACTGATCAATGCGCTTTTGTAGTTCTGTGATACGTAGTTCTAGACCTTGGCGCAACTGAATGATTTGATTGATAGAGAGAGACTGTTTTGACATATTGTTATTGTATTAAAGTTGTTGTTATTGCGTTAGAACGACATTGGGATTTCGTCGTTATTGTTTTCTTCGTTGCGCGCATCGAACCATGCGTTGGCTTCGGTGATTTCTTCGAAGCTCAGGGTGATCATGCTGCTCAGGTTGCTCTCGGCGTTGATTTTGGCGAAGTCGTTTGTCATGGTGTTACCTTAGTCGGGTTGGCGTTTTTTGTCTAGTTTTTTTTTAAAAAAAGGGGGGGATCACCCCCCTCACCCCACCTTGGCACGGTTCATGCTAGATGCGGCGCGAAATTAAACACCCCCCTGTCAGCAGGTTCTGTGCCAACCTGCTGCGTCCAGGCCATCGAAAAAAAGTGAGAAAAAAAGCAGATAAAAGTTGACGATCTGCAAAATTTCGTGCATTGTATGTACATGGAAAACGAAATGACGGTCCTGAAGATCAGCAAGTTCAAGAGCGTGGTTCTGGTCTCGGTGACGTACCGATTGGCGAACGGTGAAGTCCGTGTGGCTTCTGGCAAGACCGAAAGCGAAGCAATGGCGAACATGACAACCGAGACGACGAAATCGGTTGACTTCGCCCCGCTTGCAAAGCGCAGCAATAGCGGCACGACCTTCCGAAACAACCGAGGCATGATGGTTGAGGTCTGAAAAAAAAGTAAAAAAAAACTAGACAAAAAACGCCAACCCGACTAAGGTAACACCATGACAAACGACTTCGCCAAAATCAACGCCGAGAGCAACCTGAGCAGCATGATCACCCTGAGCTTCGAAGAAATCACCGAAGCCAACGCATGGTTCGATGCGCGCAACGAAGAAAACAATAACGACGAAATCCCAATGTCGTTCTAACGCAATAACAACAACTTTAATACAATAACAATATGTCAAAACAGTCTCTCTCTATCAATCAAATCATTCAGTTGCGCCAAGGTCTAGAACTACGTATCACAGAACTACAAAAGCGCATTGATCAGTGCAATGACATTAATCTTCCCGGTACTGCAAAACTTTGGCAAACCGATTTGAATGAAGTTACTGCAATGCAAAACATATTGAATTCTTGTTACACTGTAACTCTTGAATAAGGTAATACAATAAGGGCTGTACTAGTACAGCACTTTTTTCTTATGGTAATACAATAGCGTTGGCACGCTTCTTGCTCCCCCCCCCCCCCCCCCCCCCCGCGGGGGGGGGGGGGGGGGGGGGGGGGGGGGGGGGGGGGGGGGGGGGGGGGGGG
>CAUYTX010000312.1:0-1568 GCA_963575665.1 Gammaproteobacteria bacterium
TTTTGTGATTACTAGCCAATGCGGTAACAGAGAACTCGGGACACGCTAAAGCAATGGGCACCGCAGGCAATCCCGCACCACTCCCCACATCAAGCAATCGACCGTGTGTAAGATGTGGAATCACACTTAGGCTATCCAGGAGATGTTTAACGACCATTTCTTCTGGATCGCGCAGTGCAGTGAGATTGTATGCTTGATTCCAACGAATTAGCAACTCTAAATAGCCGATCAACACCTTATTGAGACCCTTTGGGAGGTCTGCTAACCCAAGAGTAGTCGTCCCTCGGTCAAGCAAATCTAACAAAATTAGGGACATGTTTTCGCAAACTTCCGCTGTAGACTACTGTTTTGGGGGTTCCGTAGGCTTAGGAGGCTCCGTAGGCTTAGGCTCCACAGGTTTGACAGGTTTCGGGGGTTCCGCGGGTTTAGGAGATTCCGTAGGTTTAGGTACCTCTGGTGTTTTCGGAGGAGCCGCTACAGGTTTTTCACCTTGTTTTGGAGTAGGAAGCGGACTTGCGGGTTGGTTCGCTTTCTTCGCATCTACCGTGGGCGCAGGTTCAGGTTTTTTCTCTTCAGGTTTCTTGGTGTCCTCAGGAACCTGCGTTTCTGCTTTTTTAGGGATCTCTTTAGGTGGTTCTTCTGGTTTCTTAGTTTCTTCGTCTGATTTCTTTTGTTCAACAGCTCCTGACTCTATTAGCAGCTGAGTTACCTCATCGTATCCAGCACGTTGAGCTATGGAGAGGGGAGACTGACCACGAGCGTTTTTGACGTTTGGATCTGCGCCTGCATCGAGCAAAAGACGAACAGAACGTGGGTCTCCACGAGAAATTGCAAGAAACAACGCTGTTTCTTTTTGACGATCACGAGCATCCACGCTTGCACCCGCAGCCAAAAGGGCTCGCATCACACCGAGATTGTTCATAAAGGTGGCCCCCATGAGTGGGGTGCGCCCTTGCGCGTTCGTGGAATCTGGGTTGGCACCCTGAGCCAAGAGAGATTGTAATCGTTCAACCTGCCCTGCGCGGGCTGCCGCCTGAAGATCGAGGTCTAAATCTTCGACACCCATTGCAACCGACGCCCACAAAAAAATCAGCAACCAGAATTTCAAGAACTGGACTCCTGTTTTGGAACCTCTGGAGACACTGCTACTTGTAGAAAGGCTTCTGGATGATGCAGCCGAACCAAATTGATAGTTTCATTCACTTCGTGGCGTGACACATCTACCATCAATAGTACCGCGCCACGTAAAATGGCACTTTCGTAAGGCAAAATCTCAGGATTTAGACGATCCCTAGCCAACATACCACCTAACATGCCACCAACTACTGCACCCACTCCACCCGCTGCCCATAAAAACCAAGATCCCACTACCAAGCTTGGAGGAGGAAACCATATCGCGAGTCCAGCTCCTGCCATGCCAGCCAATCCACCTACTAACATGCCTAAGAATAGACCTCGGTTGACTTGGCTAGTTTGGAGTGCAGTCGCCTGATGTACCCCGGGCAACGAGAAGCCATAAGATAGTACCGCGTGTAAATGGTTTGAGCTTAGCCCTGCCCCCAATAACT
>CAUYTX010000313.1:0-1562 GCA_963575665.1 Gammaproteobacteria bacterium
TTCCTTGGCTGCTTCTAGTTCGTCTTTAGCAATCAAATAGCCAAGAGCTGCGGCTACTGACTTGTCAGCGCACCAGTAAAAGACTTCCTTGAATCGTTCCTTTAGCTCATCAAATTCTGCGCGGTCGCCCATTGCATGCTTGGTAATAGCCTGAAGCATTTCGTCTGAAGCCATGGTTCACCAGTCGGGGTAGGGAGAGGACGATGGAAGCGAAGCAATTGTAACACAGGTGTCAAGGCACTCTGCTTGATAGCCATTGTATGACGATGCACGAGGAGGCTTGTAGTAGAGGGTTTTCAATGGGGAAAGCAAGGGCAGCACTTCCTTCCTCGCAGCAGCAGCATACCGCTTTGCCATCACCCTGAAGTGCCATACAGAGGTGACAGTGACAAACTCCTCCAGAGGGTCGTTGTAGTTGGGGCTGGGAGCCATTGCAATGCTGGTTTTACTGTCAGTTTAATGCTGGTTTCGCCGAGCCAGGCCTGTCCATTGAATTGTTAAGAAATTCTGTAGATTTCTCTCAAGGATTGTTTCACAATTAAGCTATAACTAGTGTCTTACCGTGAGACTCAAATGAGACAGTGCGATTTAGCTCTACAATAAGGATAGGGCTCGATGCGTGTCGTCATAAACACGCGCAGCTAACCTCCCGTCGCTGTGCCGCTCGCGCAGTTAGCTCCCCCAGAGCGTCCTTCCCTGCGGCACTACACCTTCATTCCTCTCTTAACTACTTCTTCGTGAATGGCTAGGGAGGTCCAACGCGCAGTTAGGCCCCCAAGGCCGTCTTCCATTCGGACCTCCCTTTTTCTTCTTCTCTTCACGAACGTACAAAATTACAAGAATAACGCCTATGCTGTGGCTCGATACCAAGGGGCATTGATTTTTCAAAAGAAAGCCATATTTAGAAAGGACTCAAGGAAAAAAACGATCCCTGGACTGACGGCTTGGGGCCTACCCGCTCGTGGGGATCTCCTGCTCGTGGAGTCCTCAATGGAAAGGGAGTGATCTTGCACCAGCGCGAACGTCGTGGTGACCTCTCTTCTTGCTCGTAAACGCCTAGATCGTTCGGTCAGACAGTGCTACGATCCTGCTGTTCCTACGACAAGCCCATGACTGAATTTTTTGTAATTATGCAGAAAAGAAGCGATGGTAAAGTGTATGCTGACTTACCTAAAAGCATTAATAAAATATACCTTACAGAGTTAGATGCTAGGATAGGCTTTCAAGATAAAGTAAAGTGGGACTTGCGTGGATCATTTCACATTGTGCGCCTAATTGCCTACACAGAAGATGAACATGCCCTAACAGTTGAAGAAGACCTACAAAAGTATTACAAAAAACGTGCAGCCCTTCCATTGAAAAGTGAAAAAGTCGCATGAAAAATAACGTTGCACTAAAAAGGGGATACCCTGCCCCGATCGCCTAGTCTTGCGCGTTACTGCGCCCTACCATTCTCGCACGGATTCGGCCAGAATCGCTCAAAAGTTGCAAAAGTTTACAGTCCAGAGTTGAAAGCATCTTAGCCCTTATTGAGAATGGCTCGCAATAGTGCCGCCGCTTGT
>CAUYTX010000314.1:0-1558 GCA_963575665.1 Gammaproteobacteria bacterium
CCCCCCCCCCCCCCCCCCCCCCCCCCCCCCCCCCCCCCGGGGGGGGGGGGGGGGGGGAGCAAGAACCGTGCCAGCCTTATACTAGTACAAGGTGGGCGGCTATTGTAATTCTATTTCTTCGATTTGTTTATTTATAGCTTCAATTATCATTTCTTCAGTATAAACAAGACTAATGGCATTCTTAATTCTAATTAGTCTTTCACTATTATAAGACTCGTTTCTTATGTGTTCAACCGCATCTTTTCTATTCTTGAATGCGCCGCTGATAAAATTGTCATTGTAAGTAATGTATATTTTCATATTATTTATTATTCTACTTCCGTTTCTACAACATTAGGCCGCGCATTATCATCTAACCAATCAGGATTCATTTTAGAATAAAAAGGATCAGAATAGTATTGCTTTATGACATAGTCAAGAGCTTTGCGTTTATTGGCAAAAACTTTCTTAACAAAAGGCTCTTCGCAAGAATCGTCTAAATCTAAACCGTAAACAAGATAAACTTTCATATTATTTATTGTCTATAAAATTTCTCAACTTCTTCGATCTTTTTAACAATCTCTTTCGCGAGTTGTTCGATAGTTTGACTGCCATATCGGGGCCAAACGATATCAGAACTATTCAAAATGCTTTCAATCTTTTTCTGCAACTCTTCGTTATTCATATTATTTATTGTTTTATTATTTACTCCTCAACACTCACACCGCGATTATTTACAAAGTATCGACCACTGTTACTATATTTAACACTCGGAACAATATTATTAACAACACGAATACCGTTTTTGTAGTTAATTATTTCTTGAATCGCTTTGGTGATTTCTTCCATCGTGCGCCGATTGGAAACTCGGTTGAAATTTTCACCTTCCAACCGATAGGTCACCACAAACAAGCCCAAGATTTTTTCCGTTTTCAAGATCGTCATTTCGTTTTCCATGTTCAAAGATTAGGCGAAAATTCCCGCACCGTCAAACATTTTTTAAATGTTTTTTTCACCTGCTCGGTAGACTTCCACCTTGCAACACCCGTTGTTCCGTGCTGCGTGCGCCGCACGTTCCGCTTCGAAGATGTTGCGGAAGCTCTTCCAGAGCTTGCCACCGATGTTGACGAAGTGCGTGGAGTTGAGGATCTTCGGGTCCATTCCAGCGTACGGGTTGAAATTGTTGTTGGGGTTGTAGTTTGGATTCATGCTGCTCGTTTCGTTCTTCATGCCCAAAGATTAGACGATTTTTTCGATTTCGTCAACGAATTTCGTGTTTTTTTTCAGATATTTTTTTTGCGTTTGCGCTTGACAACCGGCCTGGAGTCAAGAAAAAAAGCGTACAAAAAAGAAAAATTTTTCTACAAAAAAAGCTTGACAACGTAGGCGCGGATCGAGTACAATGGGGTATCCCAAGGGGATACCCCCACCCCACCCCTACCCCCCCCCCCCGCCGAATCTAACTCCCATTCCGCAAGTTTTAATTCAACCCTATCTTTATTAATCTGTGTTTGCACACCTTTTATTTGCACTGCTTTATCTTTAATTTTTTTAGCAGCTTTAATAGACTTGATTTCAT
>CAUYTX010000315.1:0-1514 GCA_963575665.1 Gammaproteobacteria bacterium
ACAGTTGAGTAGATTGCTCGAAAAAAAACGTCAGCTGAGTCGTGAGGTGCTGATGCCTTCAACCACGCCAGGAGATGAGGCGGAACTATTCAGAGACACGGTGAACGGCGACACTCTAAAAGATGGAGTGGCTAAACTAGGTAGTGAGGCCGATTCTTTGGATGAAGTCGACCGTATGACGCCGTACCAATTCGAAAACTGGGTGCTTCGCCGTTTTGCTACGCAGGGGTGGCATGTCAATCGTACCCCTATGACCAGGGATGGAGGTGCCGACGGCGTTTTGACAGATTTGTGCGGCAACAACGCAATCGTCCAAGTGAAGCACAGGACTTCGGGTGCGAAGTGTGGCGACGAACCCATTAACGACCTGATCAATGCACGCAAGAGGTTCGAGATGCCAACGGCACGGCTTTACGCAGTGACCAACGCTAGGAGCTATACCGCATCTGCTCTGGAACGCGCAGCACGGCATGGCATCATCACGATAGCTAAGAGTGGCTTGATGCGGTTACCAAGGACTTAGCTCAGGTGCTCTAGCTATTAGTGGATCAGAAAAATAGAATATCGAATATTACAAGTGATACTCTAAAATTTAAAAGTTTATCCAGATCTGGGAAATCTTAGAAGTTTCCATATTTCTTTCTATTTCACGGTTACAAAAATTGAGAACCCGCATGATCCTTGAATAGCTCGGCGGATCGTACGTAGCCAATTAGCTCATCAACGCTTTTATGTCTGCTTACTTCCATCATTTTTAGAATAGAAGCTCCAGACTCTGCTGCGGATGTAATGCATCCAGAACGGAGGCTATGACCTGAAAACAGAGTAGGATCGAGCCCCGCAGCGTCTGCGTACTTTTTCACTATGTTTGCCACGGATCGGTCGGTTAGTGCAGATTTACCAATTCTCTTATATCTCGATACGCTCCTAAAAATAGCACCTGTTTTAATTCCAGATGCTTTCAACCAATCTTTTACTGCTGTTACAACTCTAAGATTTCCCCCATTCATAATAGCTATAGTCTGACCTTCTCCTGTTTGGTCAGTTTTCGATTTCTTAATGATAACTTTGTATCCGTCTTTTGTTTCTTGCAAATCCTCTACGGTTAATCTGACTAATTCTGATCGTCTAAACGCTCCTGCAAAACCCAATAGCAGCAAAGCCCTATCCCTTAAGCCAGCTAGTGTGTTTGAGCAATGAGAGACAGATTCTTTGATCCGAGCTGCCGTTAACGGTGTCTTTTTGTTTTGAGCGGTTCCCTTAACTCTTTTGATGCCTCTCACAGTATCTAAAACGACGCGTGCCTTGGTAGGCGATTCAAAACCAGATGATTGGTGAAGATAGTTAATCGTGACAAGTCTACGTTCGATTGTAGAGACTGCCTTCCCTGCACTAGCTTCACTAGCAACGAACATTGCCACGGTTTCAGGAGACGCGGGTAATGGAGGATGTAAGCTTTCGTATTGTTCTCTGCTGTTGTGAGTTGTGTGCCATTTACTGTTTCTAGTGTTTGT
>CAUYTX010000316.1:0-1502 GCA_963575665.1 Gammaproteobacteria bacterium
TTTTTTTTTTTTTTTTTTTTTTTTTTTTTTTTTTTTTTTTTTTTTTTTTTTTTTACTTTTTCCCCCCCCCCCCCCCCCCACTCCCCCCCCCCCCCCCCCCCCCCCCCCCCCTCCTTCTCCCCCCCCCCCCCCCCCCCCCCCCCCCCCCCCCCCGCGGGGGGCGGGGGGGGGGGGGGGGGTGGGGGTATCCCTTCGGGATACCCCATTGTACTCGACCCACACCCACGTTGTCAAGCTTTTTTATACAATTTTTTTTGTGATTTTTTTTGAAAAAAAACGTTGACCAGGTGCGATTTTTCAGATAAATTATTCGTAATGAAAACGCAACAAATGACGGTCACCCTCGACAACATCAGCCTCAACACGATTGGCCGCGCTCGCTCGCTGGCGATTGCAGGTCGCTCTTGCGTCACCTGCGGCAAACGCGCCGACCTTTTCCGCGACTCTCTCTCTGTGAAAGAGTACAACATCAGCGGTATGTGCCAAATCTGTCAAGACAAATTTTTCGTGGAAGCCGAATAAAAAATCGAAAAATTCGTTGACGGCCCCCACTTTTACCTGTAGTCTATAGACATGAAAATGAAAATCGAAGTTGACATAAACGATCTCGTCGCCCTAAAAGTTGCTCTGACCAACTCTGCACGGCGCATTGATGAACTCATGAACGACAAGCCTGACTGGCGTTGCCTTTACGAGTTCGACAAAAATTCTGTCGAAAAAGCGCAGAAAGTTCTTTCCAAGATGATCGCGAACAGCTAAGGTATCGTCATGAAATACACATTGATGCTCGACACCGACACCTGCACAAGCTTTTCAACCTACCCGCACACTCGGGAAGGTTTGGACAAAGCTCTTGACCGAGTGGACAAAGTAAGATCTAAAGACGGTTTCAAATGCGCGAATATCGTTTCTGACCGCGATGGTGAAGTTTTCGTCCTTGACATGAGCCTTGCAATCAACTAATCTTAACAAGTAAAAAAATATGATTCGAGAAATTCTTGCTCCTTTTGAACGCGTAACTTATGTGCGCGAAGACGGCAACCAAGCTGTCTACAAAGTTTTCCGCCCCACGAAGCACCTTTTTGTCAACAAGAAAAAGGACAACGGCGCGGTGGTGGGTTTTCGGGCATGGAAAATGCCTGACAGTGGCGCTGACGAGCGCATGGGCTGGCGGTCTTTTCGGTTTGACCGAATTGCAAGCCGCAAGCTAACTTTCGTCTGATTTTTCCCGAGGACTCGGGAACGTGTGGAATAGTGCGCGAAGAGAGTTCGCGACAAGGTTTTTTTCTTGAAATTTTTAGTTGCGTTTGAGTTTCAAGTTTTGTTGCCTTCATTAAACACCACACGATTTTTTCTCTTGACAATAAAAAATACTTGACCTATAATGGGGTCACCCCCTCCCCCCCCCCCCCCGGGGGGGGGGGGGGGGGGGGGGGGGGGGGGGGGGCCCGGGGGGGGGGGGGGGGGGGGGGGGGGGGGGGGGGGGGGGGGGGGGGGGGGGG
>CAUYTX010000317.1:0-1497 GCA_963575665.1 Gammaproteobacteria bacterium
GGTATAGAGGAACGTTACAAATAGTAGTTGATAATTTATCAGATACATATTATACCGTAGAAGCAGGAGCTCGTTTAGTACAAATATGTACTCCTGGATTGAGTCCATTTAACTTTAAATTAGTAGACTCCTTGTCTGAAACTACAAGAGGAACAGGAGGGTTTGGTTCTACTGGACTTTGAAAAGCTACTGCTAACGCTAATACTAATAAGTAATTAAATTTAAGTATTTTTTTACTTATTAATGTTAATACACTCTTAGGTACACACTAATATACTTACCAACATGCTTCCAGAACCAATGCTATTAGAAAATAAGAATAGATTTACTCTATTTCCTATAAAATACCATGATATATGGGCTTTGTATCAAAAATCATTAGGTAATTTCTGGACAGCACAGGAAATTGATTTTACTGCTGACTTAGATCATTGGAATAACAAATTAAATGATAACGAACGTTTTTTTATCAAAAATGTACTAGCATTCTTTGCTGCTAGTGATGGAATTGTAAATGAAAATTTAGCTATTAATTTTCATAATGAAATACAAGTTCCAGAAATTCGATGTTTATATACATCTCAAATGCTGATTGAATCTATCCATAATGAATGTTATAGTTTAATGATCGATACTCTAATATCTGATGCAGACGAGAAGTTCACCCTCTTAAATGCAATTGAAACGATTCCTATTATTAATAAGAAATCTAAATGGGCTCTAAAATGGATTGGAAGCGATAAATCCTTTGCAGAAAGATTACTTGCATTTGCTGTTATAGAAGGTATATTCTTCTCTGGTAGTTTTTGTAGTATTTACTGGTTAAAATCAAGAGGATTGATGCCTTCGTTGACTCTTTCAAATGAGTTTATTAGTAGAGATGAAGGTATTCATTGCCAGACAGCTATTATGATATATAATCATCTTAGTAATAAATTATCAGAAGAAACAATACATGACTTATTTAGGGAAGCTGTTTCTCTAGAAAAAGAATTTATTATAGAAAGTTTACCTGTTAAGTTGATAGGGATGAATTCAGAGTTAATGAAACAATATATTGAATTTGTAGCAGATTATTGGCTGCAACAGATAGGTGTTAGTCCTATTTATAAAGTAAAGAACCCTTTCAGTTTTATGGATTATTTGTCTTTAGAGGATAAGACAAATTTCTTTGAACAAAGGGTTAGCTCTTATAAAAGAGCTGAGGTTAGTACTACTGATTTTGTCTTAGACGAAGAATTTTAATTAGCGTTAGAAGTAACGGTTGCCAACGGTTTATAGTAGATACTATATATTATATAACACAATATAAATACCTTTAGGTATTCACATTGTTCTTGTTCTGTATATGTTAGTTCATAATTATCAGAATTATGACAGTCGACTAAACTTTCTATTTCAGAAGTTAAATTACTAATACTTAAATTTATTGAGGTAATACGTCTTCTAATAGACTCTAATCTATCACTTTCTCCTTGGCGTAATGACAGTTCAGAT
>CAUYTX010000318.1:0-1494 GCA_963575665.1 Gammaproteobacteria bacterium
TTAGTGAAGCATTTGAAATGACGTATAATGAATGTGAGTCAGCTAAAACTGAGTTGCTTAAAACCTATCCAGTGGAACAAATAAAAGAAATTGTTAATTTCAACAAAAGTAAGGATATTACTAATGAAGAAAAACAACAACTTCTTAATTTACTAAAAAAATAAATAAGATGAGAATTTGTATATTATGTGAAGAAAGTAAAGTTCTTCAAGCAAGAGAAAAAATGAAAAACGATAACATCTTAAAAATAGATTTATCACCAACTGGAGAATTACCAGCAACACATAAATTATGTGTTATGGCCGTTACTGATGAAAAAGCTAAACAATTAATTGATTCAGCTGAATTCACTATTATTGAAGCTATGGGACCAAAAGAATTTTTGGAAAAACATAACCTTAAAAAAATTGGTTATAATGGTGGAAACAGAAACATACAAGATTAAAAAAAAATTCATCACAAAAGATGAATCAAACCAAATAATTGAATGGCTAGATTCTGTTAACCATACAGGTAATGATAGTAATTATCATTTATCAGAATTATCTAAAAAAATAAAAGGTAAATCTTGTATTTTTGATATATCAAATACACCATTAACAAATTATATTACAAAGTTTCAATCAATTTCTGATGTATCTTTGGAACCATTGCCAGATTTTTTACATAATATTATTGATAGGATAGTCAAAGAATTTAATTTACCAAAAGATAATATTTTCCTTCAAGCAGTTGATATGAATAAAGGTGGTAAAATAAATCCTCATTATGATGCGTCCATAGATGGATATGTTAATTACAAATGTAATATTAGTGTCTTATCTGAAGATTATAATTTTTTTGTTGGTGATGAAATAGCTAAGATTGAAGAAACTGATTTATATTGTTTTGAAGCTTCTTTATATAAACACTGGACAAACGAATTTAACTCTAGAAGAATTTTTTTAAGTTTTGGTTTTGTGTTAAAATATGAAGATGTTAATAGAGAAATAAATGACCCTAGAATTAGATTAAGTCAAAGAATTGGGAAGTATTTTCAAAAATTAAATGAAATACTAAAAAATAAAAATATATAATTAATAAATAAAAAAATGTTTGAAAGTAAGTTAAATAAAGATAGAGCTGGTGGATATCCATCATTAAATAGTAATTTAAAAATATCACAAGAATACTTTAATGATATTTTTGTTTCTGGTGGTACATATTCTGCTGGTACAGCTACTTTTATAAACAATACTGGTGGTACATTTAATGTAACTGGATTTACTACAGGTAGTACTGGTGGTAGTAGTGCAGCATGGTATGCTGAAAATGCAACACCACCTACAACGTTACCTATTGCAAGTGGTGCAAGTTCTATAGCAATTGGTGATAGTGCTGAAGCATTTTCAAATGCTATGTTTGTTGCTGGTTATGGTGCTGGTAATGGTGCAACAAGTGCTTATCAATCAAATTTCTTAGGTGAGGCTACTGGTTATCAGGCAATAAATGCTT
>CAUYTX010000319.1:0-1493 GCA_963575665.1 Gammaproteobacteria bacterium
ACAACGCATGCTCAATGACCTGCAAACGAAAGCAGTTTCAACCTGCCTGTACGGCAGTGGACGGAACAATTTCCTCTGCTTCCATTTTTAATCGTGTTTCAACCTGCCTGTGCGGCAGTGGACGCCGGATCTTAGGAGATTTTTATGAAGAAATTGTTTCAACCTGCCTGTGCGGCAGTGGACTTTTTGAGTTCGACACAATACCGGGAATGCTAGTTTCAACCTGCCTGTGCGGCAGTGGACAAAACAGTATGCAAGGACATCATCTGTTAATTGGTTTCAACCTGCCTGTGCGGCAGTGGACTAAAGAAAGGGTCTTATACTACATCTGGAACAGTTTCAACCTGCCTGTGCGGCAGTGGACATGGCCGCGCAGCGTACGGAGAAATGGGTAGCATGTTTCAACCTGCCTGTGCGGCAGTGGACATCTCTCTCTCTCTCTTATCCTAATATTTTATCACCATCGACTTTGTCGGAAAACGCTCTAGTCTCCTCACTTAGCTCTTTTAGCCTTCTGTCAGTCTCCGTACCTAGTTCCTTTAATCTTCTATCGGTCTCTGCAAACAACTGCCACACGTCTTCTAAAGTGATTTGGTTGGTCATAAACCCTCCGTTAAGGTAAAAAGTGATGATAGCAGGAATAGCACAGGAGCCAACCTTAGCCCTCTCGCCCTTGACAGGAGAGGGAACGCTCCATTTTTATAAACAAATATTCTGCCACTGTCTTTTGACCCTAATTTTTAGCCTCATTGCTAGATACTTAAAAAACAATGACTTACGAAGACCCCAAAAATTAGGGTTTTGCATCTATTTTGTAGGTGTGGTGGGTAAAAATCGTACACAGATCACAGAGTTGACAAAAAAAAACTGTCGATCTAGTCTAGTCCACTGCCGCACAGGCAGGTTGAAACGCACTCGATTATCCAGTTGTCAATGGTTATTTGTCCACTGCCGCACAGGCAGGTTGAAACCTATCAAGAAGAGGAACGACAAGCGTATTTCCGTCCACTGCCGCACAGGCAGGTTGAAACACTCTCATTCTTCTTTTGGATATCATTTTTCTGTCCACTGCCGCACAGGCAGGTTGAAACTTAATCTAATCCAGTTTTCCATTTTCTTTAGCCGTCCACTGCCGCACAGGCAGGTTGAAACTGCGAAGCGTTGTGTAAGACCAAGTTACAAGCGTCCACTGCCGCACAGGCAGGTTGAAACGTTAATTACAAAACAACTAACTTGCTTGTATTGTCCACTGCCGCACAGGCAGGTTGAAACGTTCTCACGAACCTGAAAACACGCGTTCCGAAGTCCACTGCCGCACAGGCAGGTTGAAACATCCCCAATTTGGAGAAACTTCAGAATCTACAGTCCACTGCCGCACAGGCAGGTTGAAACACCCCACCCAGCTTTGTCTATTGCGTCAATAAGTCCACTGCCGCACAGGCAGGTTGAAACTGCAAGGTATCCCTTGTCCGTCTCCTTTGGTAAGTCCACTG
>CAUYTX010000320.1:0-1490 GCA_963575665.1 Gammaproteobacteria bacterium
AACTGTAGAGATACCTGCAGTAGGTACAGAATCTGGAGTTAATGCGGTAGCAGCAATAGTGAATACATTATCAGATTCATCGAAGTATACTGCACTGTATCCAGCATTATATAGACTGTATGTATCTAAAGCAGCTGGAGCTGCTACTAAATCGAGACCATCAAGGAAATCAGCAGTATTATCGGAAGTTTTATACAAAGTAGCAGTTCTAGTAGACCCAACATAATCTTCAATTCTTCTTACTTGATTAACTCCTGTACCAGAAGTCACTTTAATCCACCATCCATTATAGATATCATTAGTAGCACTGGCTCCAGCAGCTAATACGAGCGTTTCTGGAGTTGAAGAACCAGCTTGGAATGCACCAGTTATTGCTGCTGTATCAGTTACAACATCTCCAGCTCCAGATCCATTAGCTGTTTGGAATCGTCTAATAACCATACCACCATCCGCTCCTAATTCTCCATTACCAGCATTAAGGATAATAATATTATCTTCAATAGTAGTAGTTTCCGTATTCAAAGTAACTGTTGTACCAGAAACTAATAAATCTCCAGGAATAGTAGTAGTACTTGTAGCAGTACCAATAGTAACTGGTACACCTGCAGTTGCTGTTGCAATACTTATTCCATTAGCAGTATTAGTTGTATCAATATTGATAATTCCTGTAGCGTCAATATCAATACCACCTGCTGATGCATTTACTCTAACTGCATCAGTTCCAGTACCGCTTGAACTGACTATAACAGAACTATCTGTAGCTCCAGTTACAGATAAAGTCAAATCTTGCGCTGCACCAGTTGTAGCAATGCTAAAGTTACTTGCAGCAGCTGCATCTAAAGAAATAGCACCAGTAGAATCTACAGTAATTCCTCCAGTACCGCCATTAATATCAACACCACCGGCACCATTACTTGAAGTAATTTGAACGGCATCTGCTACTGCTTCTCCACCAGTAATAATTACAGACCCACCAGTTGTTCCTACAGACAAATCAGCAGCACCAGTAACTGTTACATTACTAGCAGTAGCTCCATCAATAGAGAATCCAGCTGTAGTATCTACAGTAATTCCTCCAGTTCCTGCATTAACATCAACACCACCAGCAACATTTCCTGCTGTAATTTGAACAGCATCTACAGCTGCCTCCCCTCCACTAATAATTGCAGATCCAGCAGTAGTACTTAATGTTAAATCAGCAGCACCAGTAACAGTAAAGTTACTTGCAGTTAATGAATCTAAAGAAATAGAACCAGTAGTATCTGCTATGATACCTGAAGTACCTGCATCCATATCAATACCACCAGCAGATGCTGTTGCGCTAACTTTAATAGCGTCAGTACCAGTACCACTGGAGGTAAGAATAACAGAACTATTACTAACTCCTGTAAGTCCAATAGTAAAATCTTGTGCGTCTGCGTTCGTTGTTAATGTAATATTAGAAGCAGCATGTTGTCCGTCAATGCTAAATGGTCCACCTGTAGCTAATA
>CAUYTX010000321.1:0-18081 GCA_963575665.1 Gammaproteobacteria bacterium
CTTCTTTCTAGGATTGCTATAAATCAAATAAATACAGTGAGTTAGCCTTTTTTCTCACGTCGAACTCAGGTTAAAAATATTGTAAACCTGACCAAGCCACTCTCCAAACTCAAAATTTCCTCGCTCGCGTAACCCGCTCTCGGTCTTCGAGATCACGGGAGGTTATAACCTCGGAATACCCCATTTTAGAAAAAAGGCCACGAACAGCAGACCCTTGATCGTGACCATGTTCTAAAATTACTTCTCCCCCTAAAGAAAGGTAATGTTGGGCTTCTGAGATAACTTGGCGAATAGCATCTAGTCCATCCTTTCCAGAAACCAAAGCAGAGCGTGGCTCAAAACTTAATGCTTCAAGGTGGCAATCTTCTTCAGAAACATAGGGAGGATTGGACAAAATACAATGAAAGTGTTTTTCAGGCAAGGCTGCGCACCAATTTCCTTGCATGAATTCTACATTTCGTAGGTCTAGTGTCTGGGCATTTCTCTTGGCCACGTCTATTGCAAAGGGTGATAAATCTGTGGCTACTACGTGACAAGTAGGACGTTCTTTGGCAATTGCCAAAGCGACTGCGCCACTCCCTGTGCCAAGATCTGCAATTTCCCAAGAAACTCTACTCGGGATGCCTGCCAAAGCAATTTCTACTAGTAGTTCTGTTTCAGGTCTTGGAATCAGTACTTCTTTGTTGACGAAAAGTTCTAAAGACCAAAATTCCCAACGTCCAAGCAAATACGCTAAAGGCTCACCATTCGCGCGCCGAGTTAAAAGCGTTTCGTAGCGGTGGTTCTCCTCTGGGTCTAATGATTGGCTAAGGTTCCCGAGGAGCCAAGAGCGAGGACGTTCTAAAATGTGCGACAGCAGCCATTCCGCTTCTCTCCTCTCCTCACGATCTTTGGCCCAAGCGAGTGCCTCGACGATGGTCATCCAGCAAGGGCTGCCAACTGATCTGCTTGGTATTCTTGAATGAGAGGATCAATTAAAGGATCCAAATTACCTTCTACCACGCTATCCAAACGATAGAGAGTGAGGTTAATCCGGTGGTCTGTGATTCGGTTTTGTGGGTAATTGTAGGTTCGGATCTTTTCCGAACGATCTCCACTGCCGACGAGAAGCCGTCGGGCGGCGGATTGTTCAGATTGTTGGCGATCTTGTTCCCCTTGAAGGAGTTTAGCCTGCAAAATGGACATCGCACGAGCACGGTTTTTGTGTTGCGACCGTTCCTCTTGGCACTCGACCACGATACCACTAGGCATGTGGGTAATTCGGATTGCGGATTCAGTTTTGTTTACGTGTTGCCCACCAGCCCCACTAGATCGATAGGTATCTACTTTCAAATCTGCAGGGTTGATGGGGGTTTCCTCGATTTCGTCTAGTTCTGGTAACACGGCTACTGTGCAAGCAGAAGTATGAATGCGTCCCTGCGCTTCCGTGGTAGGCACTCTTTGGACTCGGTGGGCTCCGGATTCAAACTTCAATCGTGAATAAGCACCATTGCCTACGATCCGAATAATGGCTTCTTTATGGCCACCAGCTTCCCCAGGACTGGAACTTAAAAGTTCTACTCGCCAACCACGTCCTTCAGCGTAACGACTGTACATCCTAAATAGGTCTCCGGCGAACAAAGCGGCTTCATTGCCTCCAGTTCCTGCTCGGATTTCCAAAAACAGGTTGCTATCGTCGTGGGGATCCCGCGGCAACATCAACATTTGTAGGGATTTTTCGAGTGCAGCGGCTCTGGTTCTGAGTGCCTCTAACTCTTCTGACGCTAAATCCCGTAAATCTGGATCCGACAACATTGCCTCTGCAGAGGTTTGCCCGGCCAAGGCTTCATTCCATTGGCGATAGGTTTCTACCACTGGGCCCAGTTGGGCATATTCGACTGAAAGCGTACGAAAACGCTCTGATTTGGCTAGAATCTCTGGTTCAGAGAGTAACCCCGCGAGTTCCTCGCGTCTTTCAGTCAATCGGTCTAGTTTTGTTTGAATTGAAGGGTTCAAAACATTTATTCCCAATCAGACTCTTTCTTGTAACTGGTGAGAATGAGATCAATTTTACGTTCACCTACATCCACTGCACCTACCCGCACCCGCACTTTGTCTCCCAACCGAAATACTTTTTTGCTAATTTCTCCTACTAACTGGTGGTGATCCGGATCAAACTGGAAGTAGTCACTTTCTGAAATCTTGCTAATGTGGAGCAATCCTTCTACATAGATGCCTGTGAGTTCTATAAATAAACCAAAAGGTGTTACGCCCGAGACGATTCCCCAAAACTTTTCGTTAATCCTACTCCGCATGTATTCACACTTGAGCCAAGCGACTACGTCCCAAACGGCCATATCGGCACGACGCTCAGTCATGGAACACTGTTTACCAAACTGCTCTAAGTCACTAACCGTGTACCTAAATTCCTTTAGTTTTTTGCTAGACAACGCATGTCGTAAGGCACGATGTACTAGCAAATCGGGGTAGCGACGAATGGGAGAGGTAAAATGAGTGTAAGACTCGCAAGCCAACCCAAAATGACCTTTGTTTTGAGGACGATACGTAGCTTGTTTGAGGCTACGAAGCAGAACAGTTTGGATCACATGAGAATCAGGTCGGTCTTGTGTCTGTAAAAGGATTTTTCCAAAATCTTTAGGTTGTGGATCGTCTCCACCTCCCAGATCAAGGCCTAATTCCCCAAGGAATTTGCGCAGGGACTGTAGTTTTTCAGGATTGGGTCCTTCGTGAACTCGGTAGAGCAAAGGAACCTTGCGAGCAGTCAAAAACTCTGCCGAGGCTATATTGGCAGCGATCATGCACTCTTCAATAAGCCGATGGGCATCATTGCGCACTACTGGCAAGATTTCCTTGACTCTAAGATCTTCTCCGAAGACGATCTTGGTTTCCGTGGTCTCAAAATCAATTGCCCCCCGAACCTCGCGCCGTTTTCGCAAAATTCTATACAAAGCGTCCAAGTGCAGGATGTGAATTACCAATGGTCCATGTGCCTGACAGGCTTCTTCCTGTCCTAACAAAATGTCTGCCACTGTTGTGTAGGTCAATCGCGCAGCAGACCGCATGACCGCAGGGAAAAACCGAGACTTATGTACTTTTCCACGTAGTCCGATGTGTAGCTCGCAGACCATGCAAAGACGGTCTACCCCAGGATTTAATGAACAAAGCCCATTGGACAATACTTCTGGAAGCATTGGAATGGCGCGATCCGGAAAATAAACAGAGTTACCGCGCTTTTGTGCTTCCTCATCGAGAGGACTATTTGGCAGGACATAGGCCGATACGTCTGCAATGGCAACCAATAACCGCCAAATATTTCCTTCACGTTCGCAATATACAGCATCGTCAAAATCCCGAGCATCCTCTCCATCGATGGTAACCAATGGCAGGCTCCGAAGGTCTTCGCGTCCTGCTAATGCTTTTGACGGAACAGATTTTCCAAATTTCTCAGCTTCTTGTTCTACTTCTGGAGGAAAAACAGAAGGTAAGTCGAAAGAATGAATGGCAACATCAATCTCACTACCCGCAGGAATACGGTCACCCAGTACTTCAATGATTTTGCCTTGGGTTTGGCTCCCTTTTTCCGGGTATTTTAAAATTTCGACTATGACAATTTGAGACGACTTCGCGTTGCCTTGATGCTCCGGAGCAATAGAAATATTGCGACAAATCCGCCTTTGAATGGGGGTAACCACGGCTCCGTTTTGACGACTGATGACAAATTTTCCTACTACTTTTCGTACCGCACGCTCTAACACCCGAACGAGAACTGCCTTGTGTTTGCCGTGCTCGTCGACTCCAGCGAATCTTGCTGCAATTCGATCTCCATGCATCAAGGCAAGCATTTCTCCTCCTTCTAAGAGGAAATTGACACCTCCTTGGTCTGGAATCAAAAAGCCGTACCCATTGCGATGCGCGTTGACTCGACCTTCGATCAACACTTCAGGCCATGGTAGTTGATAGTCGCCTTTGCCATCACGGACTAACAAACCTTCTCGCGCCATTTCCCAGATCTCACTGAGCATGGCAGATTTCCATTCTTCCGGTATCTGGAGACTCTGGAATAAATCTTCTCCAGAGATTGGAAGGACTTTTTTTCGAAAACAAACGAGGATAGAGTCTCGATCGAAAGGCTCCCCTTCTTCGAGGAGATCTAATGTTCTACGCTTTGCCATGGTTGACAGCCAAAATCTCACTTGGTAAGGTATGTACTGTACTGTTAGACCGTTAGATTAGCAAGCTAGTCTGTGTTTTTTCGGTGCGAGCCGGGGTGGCGGAATTGGTAGACGCGCTAGTTTCAGGTACTAGTGGGGGAAACCCCGTGGAGGTTCAATTCCTCTCTTCGGCACAAGTTTTTTTACTTTGAGACCGCTAACATGCCCACCGTTGAGAAATTTAGCCACACGATGGTTGAAAAAGTGCTCAAAGCACGTAGCTGGAAGTACTTCGTTGATAACGATGGCGATTTCAGGGTAGATTTTGCTTTCGATGAGGATACCGGGTGTGAAGTAGGGTTTTACTGCATCATCACGGGCCCTAAAAAACAGATTTATTCCGTCCGAGTGCATTCTAGTACAAGGATTAAGAGGGCTGACTGGGACCGCGTCTTGTTCTTGTGCAATACTTGGAACGAAACCAAGCGTTGGCCAAAAGCTTACTTGCACATCCGTGATCGCGAAAAGGACTCTACGGGCGTAATCTACCTGGAGGAGCAAATTGACCTAGAGCCCGGAATTCACCAAGAGTTGTTGGATGATTTCACAGTGACCGTATTCATGGGCGGGAATAGTTTTTGGGAATGGATGCACGAAGAGCACGGGTTTTAGTCCTAAAACCTAAAGGTTGTTTCTCTCCTGCTGGGTGTATAGGATCAAATGGCTGCAGATAAACCTTGGGGAGGTCGGTTTACTGCGCCTACCAATCAATTCGTAGAGTTTTTCACTTCTTCCGTAGGTTTTGATTTTCGCCTTGCCCACCATGATATTCAGGGCTCCATTGCCCACGCTCAAATGTTGGAACACGTCGGTGTTTTGACTTTAGAAGAGCGAGAATCCATTGAAAAAGGACTGTTAGAAATCCGATCTGAGATCGAGTGTGGTGAATTTGTTTGGGAGACCCGCCTCGAGGATGTTCACATGAACATCGAAGCTAGATTAACTGAGCGCATTGGGATCGCAGGCAAAAAACTCCACACGGGCCGTTCTCGAAATGACCAAGTTGCAACGGATATTCGTCTGTGGCTTCGGGATACCATTGATGTCGTTTTGCAAGAATTAAAGCGTTTGCAAGAAGCACTTTTGAACTTGGCAGAATGGGAAGCGGAGACCCTGATGCCCGGATTCACACATCTTCAAATCGCACAACCCGTTACCTTTGGACATCACCTTTTAGCTTGGTTCGAAATGTTGCAAAGGGATCGGGCTCGTTTGCAAGATTGTCGGCATAGGGTCAATGTTTTGCCGCTTGGTGCCGCTGCTTTGGCTGGGACAAGTTATCCCATTGATCGACTTTATACTGCGAGTCTTCTTGGTTTTGAGGCCGTTGCTGAAAACTCTTTGGATGCGGTTTCCGATCGAGATTTCGCGATTGAGTTTACGGCCTGTGCTGCGTTAATCATGACACACCTGTCACGGTTCTCCGAAGAACTGGTACTTTGGTCTTCTCCGGGTTTTCAATTTGTCGATTTACCAGATGCTTTCTGCACGGGTTCTTCCATCATGCCGCAAAAGAAGAACCCAGACGTACCCGAGTTGGTTCGAGGGAAAACGGGGCGAGTCACTGGGCACCTCATGGCATTGTTAATGCTCATGAAAGCACAACCCTTAGCCTACAACAAAGATAATCAAGAAGATAAAGAACCTCTTTTTGATTCCGCAGACACAATCCTTGGATCCTTGCGGGTGTATGCAGATTTGATTCCGGAACTTTTGGTTAATCGAAAAGTGTTGTACGAAGCAGCACGCCGCGGATTTTCCACAGCAACAGACTTAGCAGATTATCTTGTCCGAAAGGGAGCTCCTTTCCGAGATGCTCATGAGGTCGTGGGACGGGCAGTTCTCTTTGGAATTGAAACTAAACGAGACCTTTCAGAAATCCCTTTGGAAGACCTAAAGCAATTCTCGCCACTGATTGATGAGGGTGTCTACGAGGTCTTAACCATAGAAGGATCTGTGGCTGCAAGGAACCACATCGGGGGGACGGCACCCAGGCAGGTTCGTTTGGCTATTGAACGAGCAAGAATCAGGTTGGGCTAACCGAAAGGGAAAACCGAGAATAACTGGTCGGGGCGAGAGGATTTGAACCTCCGACCACCTGAACCCCATTCAGGTGCGCTACCAGGCTGCGCTACGCCCCGGAACTACCAACTAAGACGCCCATGATACATACCCGTGATTCAAAATGCAACTTCAATTCTTAAGGCTTTGGCGCAAGACTCCCATGAGAGGCCTCTAACATTGCTGCCACTTGTTTCTGGTCAATGCGGGTGAGGAGAGGCTCAAAAGGTGCGATCGTGTGGTCTAACAATGGTGACTTCCGACTTTCCCAATGCCAAGGCAAATCTCGTAAAAAAACCTCCGATTTTTCAGCAGTATGAGGCAACACTGGTTTTAGGTAAATCATGATGACTCGAAACAAGTTGAGGCCTTGTGTGCAAACCGCTCGTACCTCCTCTTCTCGTCCCTTTTCTTTGGCAAGAATCCATGGTTTCTTTTCGTCAACGTATTGATTAGCGCGGTCTGCCAAGGCCATGATTTCATGCATGGCAGCACCGATAGCCCTGCCTTCGTATTGCAAAGCAATGTTTTCTCCTGCCTTGACTGCCAAAGCGTAAAGATCCGGATCTGGCAACCGATCGCTTAATCTTCCGTCCCCACGTTTCACGATAAATCCCGCACAGCGACTCGCAATGTTAATTACTTTGCCTACTAAATCCGAATTAACACGTTGTACGAAATCTTCCAACTGAAGATTAATATCATCAATACCGGATCCTAGCTTGGTGGCAAAATAATAACGTAGGTATTCTGGATTTGAGTGTTCTAAATACGTTCTGGCGCGAATAAAAGTGCCACGAGATTTCGACATTTTTTGGCCATTGACGGTCAAGAATCCATGGCAATGAACGGCGGTTGGCGTACGGAAACCTGCGGCGTGTAACTCCGCAGGCCAAAACAACGTGTGAAAATAGGCAATGTCTTTTCCAATAAAATGGTGCAGCTCTGCTGTGCTGTTTTGGCCCCAGAAATCATCAAATGCTACTCCTTCGGAGTGATCGCAAAGATAGCGAAAACTGGCCATGTATCCGATGGGAGCATCTAGCCAAACATAAAAAAACTTGCCAAGAACATTGGGAATTTCAAAACCAAAATAGGGTGCATCTCGTGAGATGTCCCATTCTTGGAGGCCTGCTTCAAACCATTCATTTAGTTTGTGAGCAATCTCGGGTTGCACATGTCCTTCTGCGAGCCAAGAACGTAACCAACTTTCCAAAGCAGGTAAACGGAAAAAATAGTGCTCAGATCCTCGTAGGACAGGTGTAACACCTGAGAGCGCGGAGACCGGATCCAGCAAGTCTGCAGGAGAGTAGGTTGCTCCACAAACCTCACAAACATCACCATACTGATCGTTTGCTTTGCAGCGTGGGCAAGCCCCTTTAATGAATCGATCAGGTAAAAACATTTCTTTTACTGGATCATAGGCCTGTTGAACCATGCGAGTAACAATCAAACCTGCGTCTAAAAGACGCTGGTAAAATTGGTGAGCGTAGTACCGATTTTCTGAAGAGTGTGTGGTATGGTAATGGTCGAAATTTATAAGAAAAGCTGCAAAATCAGCACGATGTTCAACGCCAATGCGTGTAACTAACGCTTCTGGAGAGATGCCCTCCTGTTGGGCACGGAGCATGATCGGTGTACCGTGTGCATCATCAGCGCAAACGTAAAAACATTGGTGCCCACGCATCTTTTGGAAACGTACCCAGAGATCCGTTAAAACATACTCCACCATGTGGCCCAAGTGAATTGGACCATTGGCGTAGGGTAATGCACTGGTCACTAGTAATTTACGTGGCATCATCAATATCCGAAAGAAAAACCTTGTAGTATCACTATTTTAACAGGTTTCTTTTAGAAAATTTTTTAGAACCTAGTCAGTTAGGTTCACATTTTTCGAACTTGGTATTCTTAACATAGCCTATTTAGGGATTTTACAGAATGTCTACTGAGTCACCTCAGCATCAAATATTTTTGGGTCGCCAGCCCATTCTTGACCGTTCACAGAACATTGTTGCCTACGAATTGCTATTCCGAAGTGGTCAAGTCAGTTCTGCAAACGTAAATGACGATGTGCAGGCCACTGCGAATGTCATTGTACGCGCATTTTCTGAATTAGGCGTTTCTAATGTATTAGGAAAACACAAAGGATTCGTCAATGTCAGTGTTGATTTACTGCTATCCGACATTATTGAACTACTCCCAAAAGAAAAAGTAGTGATTGAATTGCTTGAAAATATTGAAATCACACAAGAAGTAGTCAACCGCTGTAAATATCTCAAAAAAATTGGATTTACTTTGGCCTTAGATGATTACGTAGTCTCAGATCCCCAATATCTCCCTCTGGTTGGTTTGATTGAAATAGTCAAGATAGATTATCTCCTCATAAAAAAAGAAGATTTACCTGATATTGTCAAAAGCTTGAGAAAGTGGAGGGTAAAGCTATTGGCAGAGAAAATTGATGATCGTAGCCAAGCCAATGAGTGTCTGGCACTTGGTTTTGATTTATTTCAAGGCTATTTTTTTGCCAAACCCGTTATTTTAACTGGAAAACGCACAGATCCTTCTAAATTAGATTTGTTACAATTGCTTGGAATGGTCTTAGGAGACGCGGACACTGTTGAAATTAGCAAGATGTTCAAACGGGACCCTTCCTTGATTTACAAACTTTTGCAACTGGTGAACTCCGTAGCGGTGGGTTTACCACGCAAAATTAAGTCATTGAATCAAGCGATTTCGGTATTGGGTCGAAAACAATTACAACGCTGGTTGCAGTTACTTCTATTCGTACAAAATGACAAAAACACCAATAATCCATTGTTGCAGTTAGCAGCCATGCGAGGAAAACTGATGGAATCGCTGGCTGAAATTCAAGCACCACGAGACCAAGATTACCACGAACGTGCATTTATCACAGGAATTTTATCTTTGTTGGATGTCCTGATGGGTATACCAATTCAGGAGATTCTCAAAGAAATTAACATTGCTCCGGACGTATGTACTGCATTGACGTTGCATGTGGGTATACTCAGTGACCTGCTAGAACTTGCCCAAACTATTGAGTGTGGCGATTTTGAGAAAGCAGGTGCATTGTTAGAAACTTCTGGGTTAACGGTTGAAGATTTATTACATGCAGAAATGAACGCAATGCGTTGGGCCAATGAATTGACGGATCAGTAATTCTTCCCCCAACCGAAGTCGGGGGTTTCCTTGTGGGGAGTTTATGAATCTCTGGAATCCTGTTTTGTGCTTTATAATTACTGTAGGTTTTGTGGGTTGTGAGACTACTCGTCCGACATGCTCGCCTCCATTCTCTCCCCAAGAAAAAAATGATCTCCCTCTTGTAAAATCAGTCGAGATTTTTTTTGATGTTTCTGCCAGTATGGAGGGATTTGTTAGCCCTCAGCGGGGAGAAAAATCTTCCTACATAGATCTTGTTGGAAGTATTCCAGAACAGTTAAGACGCATCAATGCAGAAAAGGTTAGCTATTACAGTTTTGGGAAAAAGATACAAGATAACTTTGTATTAGCGGAGGTTACTCAACCTCGTTCTTATAAATGCGATAAAAATGTCCAAATCAAAACTCATGACAAAAAAATAAAATCTAAACCTGAAGATATACCTGATTGTAATAATCAGGAGAGCAGAATTGATAAAGTTCTCGAAAAGTTCAATACCAAGGATGATTCTCTACAAATAATTTTTACAGACCTCTTCCTAAACAATACCGAAGTTTTAGGGGCACAAGCAGATGCCTTACGCCGTGCTCTCGAAAAATCTCTCAGAAAAAGTCGGTCTTTTGCTTTGTTAGGTGTTCGCAGTTCATTTCATGGGAAAATATATGACTTACCCAGTGGTGAAAAATACGAAAAGGCCACATCTCGCCCTTTCTATATGCTCATATTTGGGCCATCTGAACCATTATCGCGCCTAGTCGAAAATGTAAGTTTCCTAATTTCTAATACTTTGCCTGCCGATGCCTTTCACCTAGCCGTTTTTACAAAAGAGCTTAAGAAAACGAATACGCCTCTCATGTTTTCTTCAGTGGTACGTTCTGGATCTTCTGCCACCGAAAAAGAGATTTCTTCTGCAACTCCTCTGGTCAGTGGAATAGATCGAGAGATACCTCAATTTCGGTTGGTTACACCCTTGAAAGACTCTCCCATTCAAGTTACTCTCCCTCTATCTAGTATTCAGCTTAAGAATGGATTACCCATTGGAAACTTTACGGTTTATAGTGACGTTTGGTGGTGGGTTTCTAGTGGAAAAGGTTCTGTTTGTAAAGAACACTGGGTTAAGTTCGAAAATCCTCCACCTATCTTTGAAATTTATGAGAAGAGTGGTACGCTATACTTTAAGATCGCTTTAGCTTCCGTCAATGCTCTTCCTCCGAGAAGAACCTATGCTGTCTCCACTAAAGTGAAAGCGTCTATTTTAGACGTAAAGGTGTCAGACATTATGCCCTGGGTTAGCAATTGGAGCTTTAGTGCAGAAACAGAAGAAACACTTGTACGGAATGGACCGAAGTTTTTTCCGACACTGAACCTCGGACAGTTTGTTTCTGTATTAGCCAATGCTTTGCAAACTCAATCTAAGACTATTTTAGTTCTTGAGAATAACGCTATATTTCGGATTGATCGCTAAAAAACATTTCTTAAATTCGAATCACTAGGAACTTAGATATGAAATATTTCTTCTTGTGGTTTTTGTCTCTGATTAAATTGGTTTTTGTTGACCTAAGTTTCTTTTTATTGATTTATTTTTTCTACGTTATGACCTCACTCAGCGACAGTGTATTTATCACAGAGTTTTTTCTTTCTCAAGATTATTCGAAAAGCACTACGGCGCAAATTGAATCAGAAGCGATTTCTTCCGGATTATTTAATTGTCTCTTGTATGATTTCTCTCTTACCCTCTTGGCTGGTCTAGTTTGGTTATTTATAGTCATATTGAAACCAGTGCAAGGCCCAGCGAAGACTCTTGAACTTCGTATACTTTGGGTACTCATTATGTGGGTCGGCCTTCTATTGAACTGGTCAATTTTCTACTATATGTTTTTCAACGTTATGGATACTCTCCAAGTATCCGTTGCAGGAATTTTATGGGTAGTATTTTTTGTTTTCTATGTGCTCTCTTTCCTCGTTTCTACGGCCTTTTCTACACCACACACTGCCCGCCCTGCAGTGCCATTTGGCACGATGACCTATTGAGACACAATCATGGCTAAGAATTTTTTAATTGGAGTTGGTGGAACCGGTGCAAAGTGTGTTGAGTCATTCGTTCATTTGTGTGCAGCTGGACTCGGGCCTGACATCGTACAAATACAGTTAATAGACCAAGATGATGCCAATGGCAATTTGAGTCGTACGAAAAAATTGATTTCTTTATACCATGACTTGCATTCTTCCTTCCGCGTAGGAAATGGTGGCGATAGATTAGCTCCAGAAACTGTTTTTTTGAATACTGAGGTTATAACTCCAAAGGCAGGATTAATTTCATGTCCTAGTGTAAATAACAGCTCTAGCTTGGCCAACTGTTTCAATTATAATAATTTGTCTCCAAATTTAGCCGAGTTAGTAGATAGTTTATATTCCGGGGAATCAGAAAGGGATTTATCTTTAGTGCACGGATTCCATGCGCGCCCTAATGTTGGTGCTGCCATATTTGGTGCATATGCAAGAAGTAGCACATCAGCTTGGAACAATCTATTTGAAGATGTTAGGGAAGCAGCCGGTTCTGGTTCAGTTCAAGTATTTTTAGTGGGTTCTATTTTTGGAGGCACAGGAGCTTCTGGTTTTCCGACATTGGCACGCTGGCTTTACCAGAAAATTAAAAAAGAGAAGATTGCCGGTGTGAGCATCGGTGGTGCTCTGATGCTCCCCTATGTTACTTACACGCGATCGTCAAGCCAAGGAACAAACCCATCTTTTCCTACCAGGTTTTTAGACAGTACAATCGTAGCCTTGCGCTATTATGCGCGGCTCTTTCAGCATGAACCACCTTTCCAGCATCTCTATTTATTGGGATGGGATCCGTTAATTGAATTGCCAAATTTAGGAGCGGGGGCCGGTGCACAAGAAAATCCGCCTCTAATTCCAGAATTATATGCAGCATTGGCTGGTTGTAAGTTTTTTTCCACACCACCGGAACCTAACGAAAGTACACAAGTCTTCTTAGCAGGTTACGGTACTTCAGAAAAGGAAGATCAGCTCATTTGGAAAGACGTGCCTATTGTGAGGCAGGGCGACCAACATGACGTCAAACAAAAATTGAGCCAGTCGCTCCATTTTGGTTTTGCATTTCATTATGTCTACGCTCCTTTCCTAAGTAGATCAACAGAAAACCAAGCTCCATGGAAGAGTTGTCAAAAAGAGGCTTGGTTCAAACGGCTTATTGTAAAACAGGGTGTCGAAATCCAAGAGGATCGACATCAAAAATCACTGGCTAATCTTCAAATCTTCAGCCGTTTTCACCTCGAGTGGTTTACAACGCTCGTACACGCGAGCAGACAAAATACGACACAACCATACCTATTTGCAGCGGATAGTATTGCTAAACCTAATCAACCAATTTCTATCCTTTATCCGTATAAGGATATACATCGGGATTCATTTGAAAAATTGGTTTATGATAGCAAGAGTTTAAGTTTGTCTAGGATTTTTTGGGAACTTACTTACTCTTCCTATGAGAGTGAACATCATCGCTTAGGTATATTAATTGGTTTCTTATACGATCTGTGTGCGCAGACTAATTAAATACGAGGATCCTATGAAATATGCGTTGTCTCCCCTAAAAAGTGGTCATGCTCTGCAGAAACCCAATTCTCCTGGATGGAATGGGGAATACAACCTAGAGTTGCTAAACAGGATTGCAGATAATCTTGAATCAAGCCAGAGTAATTTTCCGTATCAGGATATCACCGCTGTTCCAGATATTTGGGCTAGAGTACAACTCTTCGAAGAAGCTCTCGCAAATAACTTGGAAGAGATTATCGGAGAGTGGAGGGGATTACTCGCTCTTTTTGGGCTACAAGGTTTACGTGCCTTTTCACTAAGAGTCGATATTATCGACCTAAGTACGGTGAAAGGAGCAATCGAAATCATGCGCGAATTTCTCCCAGGAGATGCACTTCTTGGATTAAATTGGGATCACTTAGCTTCGATCAAAATTGATGAAAATCTAGTCGGTTTAGTAATTCCTAGCGTACTCGTTTGTTCATCAGCAAATCCAGGTACCCAAAAGGTTAGATCCCAAAGACTTTCTGGTTCAGAAGAGCGGAAAAAAATTGCTGAGACTATCCCTTGGTACGATTCAAACAGTGGACGATTCTCGGATCCCTGCAAAAACAAAGCTATTTGTTCTGCAGAAATGGCAGCAATGTATCAGTTTTTAGATATTTTACACAATTCCGTTTCTGCCGGAACAGATTCGACGAAAAACACGTTTTTGAATCCACTCTTAGGAAAATACAAAATAGATTGTTTAGACCACTACAACAAACTTGCTACCAATGGTCCGAGAATTGATCAAATCTCTTTTGAAACGGCAGGTATGCGAATGCCTCTGCCACGAAACTCCATATACAATTCATTGTCTCAGGGGTACCAACCCACTTTTGATTCTTCGGCATATCGTAGTGATTTACAAATTCGTGGACGCCCTAAGCTCATGCAACTCGGTTTTAAGGGTGCCATTTTGTGCGACCCAATGGCAGCACCACCTTCTCTCGCAGCTAGCCAAGTGGGAGTTTGGGGCACTCTTTGCTTAAGCGCAGTATCTACTAATCCGGGACGGGTGGCACAATGTGCTAGAGATGCTGTTAGTGCTGGGTACCTTTGGCTTACTCAAGATTCTCTATTTACAAGAAAAGTCGTCAGAACAAAAGACGGTAAAGTATTTCCACCCTTAACGGCTTCTATACTGATGTTGTTGTCAGCTGGAGAGATTCGTCACAGGATTCAAATAGAAGGAAAAGACGATGTCATAGCAGTTAAGCTAACCGTTGAAGTGGTAGATCACCAAGATCAGACTCGTTCAGTCACCCTACAGAAAACCTATCAAGGTGATGGTGAAATTGACAAAAGGGAATATCCAAATATTCTTGCACAATGGCCTATAGTCCCTGAAACGTTATGGAAGCAATCGTATTTCTTATTTCACGAAGGACACGCCTCTACACGTACAGTGCCCGGTTTTCCGTGCTCTTTGAGCGCACTACTGGCTCACATTGGCAAATCACCGAACTTACAAGATTGGAACAGGCTGGCTACGTTTTTGGATAGTTCTCAGGCACAAATACAAAGATCAAGCGGAGAAATTCCTAATCTTCCTATGGTGACATGGAGTGAGCATGCAATTTTGGATAATCAGCTCACTTCCTTCAAAGTAATCTATCGTACTCCATATGCACCAGAAATTTTAGTCTGCAACAACGGAATTATGTTTTCACCTAGCGGTGTGCGTGATCCTGGGAATTCGACTGTTGATATCGCAGTAGATTTTGGAACAAGTAATACCATGTTATCCTGTCGTTTCAGTGACGATGGGGAATTAAAACCTTTGAGTTTTGATGCTGTCGCAGCTTCTTTGTTCGAAAGTGTAATTGGGGTAGACAATAGTGGCCTAGTCAGAGAATTCTTACCTATGGCTTCATTTTCGTCCCCATTTATGACCGCTATTCGCTCTAGGAACGCTGGACTCGGAGATGGCCCAATTTGGTCAGATCTCATCTACTACTTAAATAATCCTCGGCGGGCATTGGATGATGTATACATTACTGGTAAGTCTTCGCTTCGGTTTAATTTCAAATGGTCGCAAGATCCATCAGACCGTCGTCGCGTACTCTTGTTCCTTAGTCAGATAGTCATGCAATCATTGGCTGAAGTAGTACGAACAGGTATTCAGCCTAGTGCTATTCGGTGGTACTTTTCTTATCCAGAATCCTATAAAAGTGAACACCTTAGAGATTTCAAAAGAATTGTTAATCTAGCCGTTGGACAAGCTACCGGTACAAATGTACAAATCAATTTTGTGCAAGAGAGTTTAGCAACTGCGTATTACTTTGCACATAATCCAAAAGAAAATGTACTTGATGGTTTTTACGGCACTGTGGTTACACTTGATATCGGTGGTGGTTCTTCTGATATCACCATTTGGAAAGATCAGAGTTTGCTATGGCGATCTTCCATACGGCTAGCAGGAAAAAATATTCTTACAAAATTTTTAGTAAATAATTGGAAAACTTTTTTTGAAAGTTTAGCTACGGGTGCAAAAATGGACTTCCAAGAACTATTTGAAAAGTTCAAAGAAGTGGTCAATCCGGATACGTCAAAACTAGAAACAGCATTGGAAGTAGTCATCAATAGTGCCTCGTATGATTCTGCAATGCGTGAGCGTTACGGTTTAATTTCTGCTGATGCTGGTGCACCATTGGCCCATATAGCTCAACTGTCTTTAGCAGGGATCTTGTATTACATTGGGATTGTCTTGCGCGGATTATCAGTTGATTTTTCCGATGAGCGGAGTCCTCTAAAGTTATGTTTAGGGGGGCGTGGCAGTCGTCTTTACCAAACCGTGTTTGGCCCTGGTGCAGAAAATTTGCAGGATTCTCTTGGGCCTACTGTAAATGTATTGTCAGTAGCCTTCGGAAAAGTAAATTTCTTCCCAACAATACAAATCAGCGAATATCCGAAACACGAAGTCGCTTATGGAATGCTAGTAAGGGATGAATTGCTCGAGAAACAAAATCTTAGGATAGATCAGTGCAACTATACGTTGCCAATCGGAGAGTGTCTGTCGTTGAAAGAACGGAGTTTTCCTCCTGAGACTTCCACTAACGCACTTATTGCTAATCATGTTTCTGATCCGTGGAAAATAACGGAGTTAAAGGCTTTTGATCATTTCATTGCAGCATGTCGTTCTTCCCTGAAGCTACACTTAAACTTGACTGATCAAGCAAGAATGATCCTTATCGAAAAGGTAAATCAGGAGCTGAATAGGCAGAAAAGTGCTATAAAAACTGACAATCTTCGGAAAATTGAGAACGCACAAGATATTGAACCAGTCTTTATCACGACTTTGCGTTTAGTGATTGAATCTATTAATTCCGGTTTTGGGGTAACACTAACTTCTCTTCGTTAACTTTGGTGTTTTCTGAAGAAGGCACATCATGAAAAATTTCAGCTTCTTCGTGCTTCTTTATCTCTTGGCGGGGCAACAAACGGTTTTTGGTGGCGAACCGATAGATCCAGACATCCCGACTTGGATGTGTTTAGAAGAGTTATTTAATCATGCAAATTTTTTGAGTCTACATCATTCAGAAACTGATCCCGCATCTAGTTTGAAGTGGAAGATTGATGTGAATTTGCAAGAAGGAATTAAAGAATGTTCATCAGCCTATAGTAGTAAATTTTCAGAAATACTTAGTAAAAATTTTGCAGGTTTAAGTCTGACAACTAACGATAAGGTAGCAGTAACACTAGACAAATCTTTTAATTTCTCGCAAACATCATCAAATAATATCTTACTGAATTGCATAAAAGATATTATACAGGGACTACTTAGTAGTAATAGCCTATCTACTGGCTCAAATGCATTATGGGATTCGAAATCAGAATGGGCACCCTCTCCTAACAGCAGTAGCGATCTTTCTAACTGTTTAAAGATAAGTAATACCAATAAAACCAACCAATCTGATCTCAAGAAAAATATACTCGATCGAAATTCTGTAGACTTTGTTTTTTCTACTCATTCTGGATTAACTTTTTTCCGCTTTGATTCTATCAATAAAAAACTTGTATTAAACCCACTTTATAGAGTAAATCCTGGTACAGAAAAACCATCTACTCCTAGAAGCGGTAATACTAAGGAAGAGTTCAATAATTACGATTCTACATCCCAGAAAAACGAATCAAAAGAACAAAAAAACTCTGACTGGTCTTTTTTTCCTCTTCTTGTTTTTCTGATTGTTCTTGTTTCTCTGATTGTTTTGATAGCAATATACTGGGAGAAGATATTGAATGCCATAAATAGTCTCCAATCAAAAAATACTCCAAAGAAAGAATCCCACTCAAGCGTGCATCTGGAACAAAAAATCCTTGATAGTATTACAAGCTTAGAAACGAAAATTACAAGTTTAGAAACGAAATTTGATAACTTATCCAAACTAATTGAAGGGATTCAAGACCGGTTATCTCCGATTGTTTCGAATGCACCTGTTTCACATGCAGAAGTTTCTAGTGTCCTAAAAAGAAAACTACCCAGCTCGGAGGAAGACAAAAAAGAATTGATAAACCAATACCAAAAAATATTTTCTTCTGATCCATTACAATTTTTTCAAGAATTTAACGGTACCTATTTGATCAGTGGATGCAAGAAGCTATTGCGTCAAAATACGAATTCGCAAAGTACGCAACTGCTTGAATTTTTGGAAAATGCCCAAGAAGCAGATTTTTTGGCTATTAAAATAAGAAACTCCGAGTACCTCATTTTCCCTGGTGTACATAGAATAGAACATGTTGGAATTTTAATTGCAGATGATATGCGACAAGCCAGAGTACTTTTTCACAACATTTTTTCTATTTCGAATAGCACCTCGCAAAGTTGCGAACCCGCAGTTGGAAAAATGGTAGGAGGGGGGAGGATGATAAAAATCGAAAAAATTGGAAATATATCTTTACAGGTTAATCAATCTAACGTAGGCCTGGTATCTCCTCCATTGCACTATTAGTAACATGGATTCTTAGTGGAATCTTCAACCTTTAATTTCTCACTCGCAGACCTAATAACGAGAGTCGTCTCAATAGTGATTGC
>CAUYTX010000322.1:0-1475 GCA_963575665.1 Gammaproteobacteria bacterium
AGATTAGGAGGGGTTTCTGGGCCAGAAACACAAAAAGTGTCAAGAGGTCTTTGCAGTCCAGTACCAATCGCTTTGAGCCATGCTTCTTTTCTAGTCCAAAGGGTTAAAAATGCTTCTCCTAGAAGACATGGCCTTTTCTTGGCATATGTTTCTAGTGCTTCAGTTTCCTCCGGAACAAAGTGTTTTTTAGCTATTTCCAAAGCATTTGGCATGTATCTTTTCTTTTCGACATCAATTCCCACTCTTTGGCCTTTCGAAAATGCAAACACTGCTAATCCTCCTGAATGACTCAAATTAAAATGTAAGTCACTTTTTAGAAGAAGAGGTTTTCCTGTTGGTGGGTACGTTATGATTACTGTTTCTGGTGCCACGCTGAGGTATTGGCTTAATAATTTGCGCAGCGTTGCTTTGGCTGCTAAAGTCCTAATACGCTTTAAGGGAATACGAAGTCTTGTTATTCTGGACTTTTCTTCTTGATTCAAGAGACTCCAGAAGGATTCGATTTGGTTTGGAGGCAAATCGAGATTTGCAGACCAAAGATGCAATTCGCCTTTAATCATAATTATCCAAGCAAAGAAGCGACGATCTGCTCGTAAACGAATGCGTAGAGTACCAAACGATTATCAGGAGGAACGGTAAGGAATTCGATACCATGCTGAGACCTCGGAGAAGCGGAAGCTTTTGAGACACCCTCAGCAGGTTGAATGCTGCGAATTTTTGCAGAGAGTGATAAATACCGCTCTTGTTCCGCAACTTGGAGGCGAATGACTATCGAAAGAGCATCTCCTACGACTCCGAGGGGAAAATCAGATTCGAGCAGTCCTCCTCCTGCGCTTAGATCAACGAAGACGGCAGGTATGGGTTCCCCACTAGATTGCTCATTTTTTACTGCTGCTACTATATTGACGGTCACACGTTGTGTACGTCGTAATTCAATACTAGATAATTCTTTTGGATAGCTCAGATGCAAATGCGGGTAAGGTGTAAACAACGTACGGATGACGGAAGAGCGAAAACCAATGATACGTCGTGCTCCCATTAATCGAACATTGATAGTTTGTCCAATCTGGATGAGGCGTACCTTTTTGTCGATACGAGGTGTGGTAACTACAATACTCAGACCTGGCGCATACCCAATGACCTTCACTGGATGCCGCTGTTCAGTCGAATCAGATACTATCTCTAGGTGGAGTGTATCTCCTACTTGTAGTCTTAGTTCCTTGTCGACGCTTCCTGGGGCTTCTACTGTAGCCTGCGCATCAGTTGGCTCGACTGCTAGGCCCCAGAGGAAGTGATTTTTTTCCTGGAAAATTTTTTTCACGGTAAATTTGGAGGTCTCGTTTTATCAGCATGCGCAAAAAACCCCGTCCTTCAGGGCAGGGATGAATAGCGCGGTTTTAATCCGGGCTCTGCTGTTGTTCGATATAGCAAAGACATAGTAGAATGGTTACAAAACATAATCAGAAAAAAGAGAA
>CAUYTX010000323.1:0-1474 GCA_963575665.1 Gammaproteobacteria bacterium
AGTTTAATTAACAGTTTCATATTATTATAAACAATATTTTAATTTACAGCAATCAACTTGATCATTAAAATATTTTTTCATATGGAATTCAACGCCAATATTATCATTAGCTAAATCTAAACCAGTTTATGCTCCGGTTGCACCTGTTACTGTAAAAACTGGGAAATTATTTGCTCCAGAAGTTAATGTTAATGTTAATTCCATTTATTTATAAATTCTAAAGTATTTTGTTGATGGATCAGCTAGATTTTCTTCAGGGAATAAAAAACATAAAAACCTTCGTAAAGGCCAATAATAACAAACTTCTGTTACATTATTTGTTTATCCCATTACATTTAAAATTGTATATTATATTTCTGGTAAAAATGGATTTAATCCAGCAGCACCTTATTCTTTATGTTAAGATTCTAAATGTTCAAAAGTATGATAATAGGATTACATTGCTTATAAATGATTAAAATAACGAATATGTTCAATACCATCTATACGAACTTATAAAGTATTTTAAAAAAATGTTGGGAATTCCGCTCTGCAACATAAATATTCAACAAGGGGATTGACTACAGCATCTTAATATTAAAATGAAACTTTTACATAACATTCATTAATTATATAAGTTCCTTATGGAATTTTCCACACTTTTTAAACACCATTTTATGCTCCTAAAGCTCCAACCCAGGAATTATTTGTTATATTCAATTAACTTTATTATGCTGTTGTTTCCATTTGTGACATATATAATATAATATAATTTTTTTATTTCTTTTTCTTTTTCTTTAGAAAAAGTTCGCTTTAGAAAATAAAACTCAATAAGTTTCATCAGATAAATATTAAAATAAACAAGTTTATACTATTGCTTATGGATTTCCTGAAAAATCACAACGATAATTGATAGAAACTTGTTAATATATTTATGATTATAAACAACATAAATATGAAGATTGCTATTAAAAGTTTGCTGTTTATAATTAGCAAGTAAAATCTTCCAAAGAATTTGATCCCACATAAGTATTATTGGTTTTCTAATCTGTTATTTTTGCTTAATTTTTTTTAATTTTTGGAGGAACAGGATTTGCTGCAGGAACTATTGTTGTATCTACAATATTTCCAAATCTTAAAGCATCTACTAATCCAGCATCGTGGAAAAATAAACCTGAATATAAACTTGCTGTTTATTTACGAACTTTAAAATTAAATTATTATGTATTTGATTAAATACTTAATGATTATACACAAGATTAAGATTAAGGTTCTAATTAAATATCTGGTAATAAAGTCATCATTAATTAAATACTCATGCTTGTTATTGCTAAATTTGCTAGTATATTTGTTACTAAAGGTTTTTATATTAAACAATTTAAATCAGAAATTTATAATTATATTGTCATAACATCATTTATGATTAAATGCTTCTATTCTGGCAATATTATGAAAGGTAGACAAGTCCGTAAAGGCAGTGAAAAAGCTATAACCT